>CAZFOP010000250.1:0-6033 GCA_964520085.1 uncultured Solibacteraceae bacterium
GCGCGGCGTGGAGAAGCAGCACTCCGGCGCCATGACCAGCGCCATGCTGGGCGCATTCCGCGCCCGCAAGAAGACCCGCGACGAATTCCTGGCCCTCGTGAATCACCGCAGCAACGGATTCTAAAATGCGAGGGGCCGCGCGGGGCGAAGCATGCCTCGCTCCTACACGGGCCGGCCGAGTTCCATAGGGGCCGGGAGCGCCCGCCCAGAAGCCACCGGGCCCCGAAACGAAAGACCGCCGGCAACAGGACGCGGCCTTTCGTGCTTTGCACGGTGGTGAGCTGCGCGCGTCGCTGGCCTCCGCTATGGCGTAATCGCGATGTTTGCCGGTAGGCTAGGAGTGCTGCCAACGGTCACCACTACCGGCTGCGGTCCGGCCGGGACGCCACTGGGGACGACGAAGTTAATTTGCAGCACGCCCACCGACCAGCTCGGGATACCGACGTAGGGTAAGTTGGTTACCGGAACGCCGCCAACCGTAACGGATACCGATTGGCGCGGAACGGGCGTTGTGCCCTGGGTGGGCGTTACGCCATCGCCCGGGACCGGGCTCAACTGACCCACGCCAGTTACGTATATCGCCACTTCATCACCCACGCGGGCAGAACCGGAGCCGATCGGGCTGCTGGTGGTGCTGCCAGGGTTGGCATACGAGAAAATGCCGGGAGCTGCTGCGACAACGGGGAAGTCGAACGTCACGCCATTCGGGTTCCAAGGCGTGGCGACCGCTACTTCCGCTTCACCGGAAGGGAGCTCGTAAGGAATCTGCACGTTCAACTGGTTGGGTGAAACATAGTACAGGGGCGCCGGGTAGCAGAGACTCGAGTCGTTGGAGCAC
The DNA here is from genome assembly GCA_964520085.1 of uncultured Solibacteraceae bacterium. Lineage (GTDB taxonomy): Bacteria > Acidobacteriota > Terriglobia > Bryobacterales > Bryobacteraceae > Bog-375. The sequence continues at coordinate 839 of CAZFOP010000250.1, forward strand.
TCGTTCAGGTTATAGATGTAGACGGAGACTCCGGCCGCATAATAGGGCAGGGGAGTGATGGTGGCCGCTTGCGCAAAATCGCCCATTCCCGTGCCCCAGACGTTGACGATCATGCCCGGCGCGAACACCTGCTGGTAGCTGGCCGCGTTCGTAATGCCGGTGACCGTAAGCGCCGGCTGGGGGCCAGTGAAGGGAACCGTCAGGGTGTTGCTCCATGTGGCGCTGCCCGTCCCACCCGAGAAAGTGAAGACCACATTGACCGGCCCGTTGGACACATTCAGGTTCCGCAAGCTGTACGTCCCCGAAAGCTGGCCGTTGGCGGGGATTGCCGTGGTGCTAAACAGGGACTGTATTTGCGCCTGCGTGAAGCTGCTGCCGTTTATGGTGAGCCCGGTGAGCGTGGTGGCAAAGCCGGCTTCCTCGGTCAGTGTCAGCGTAAAGGTCCACATGTTGCTGCCGGCCGCCGTCTCGTACTCCGGAGTCGAGTCGAGTGAGGGAACCACCAGGGCCTGCGTCGCCAGCGCCGTGTTCCAAGAGTGAACCAGGTTGTACGCATCCACCGAGCCTAGCCCACTGGCCGAATCGTAGCCCGGGCCGGCGCTCCAGCCGAGGTGGCCGTTTACGCAATCGGGCGAGTCGGCGCAGGGAACGATATTGTTGCCGTTTACGATATCGTGAAACGCGCTGCTCTGGGTTTGCGCCAGCCGGTACAGGGTCGGGTTGATGTTGCCCAGGCCGGACTGCTTGATAGCTCCGGTGGACAGCAAATACTGATTGAGCATCGCCACGATGCCGGCCATGGTAGGCGCGGCGCACGAGGTGCCGCCCACCGTGGTGGCTCCCGTCGACCCAAACGACGAATCGCTCGAGTAAATGTAAAAGGGATCGTGATAAACGGCGGCTGCGGACGAAAGGTCGGGCACGTGCCGCATTCCGTCGTTCGGCGCGATGCCGTTCTGCCACGGTGGCTGGGTGAAGAAGACGCTGGCGCCACCTCCGCCGCCCAGCAAGTAACCTCCCGCTGCGACGGAAACCGCCGTCTCGTTCCACACCGCTTCGGGTATGTAGCCGGTAGCCGCGCCGCTGGGCCAATAGGTGCCGCTTCCGTCGTTGAATTCCGTGCCGCCCATCGAAGTGACTTCCGGAAAAGAACCAGGCGCGTCCACCGACAATCCGCCCTCGGCCACTGTGTCGTCATTGAACTCGTCGCAATCGGCGGCAGCGGAATCTCCCTGGGCCGCCAGCCACGTGATGCCTTCCGCGCTAGCCTGCTGCGCAGTGGCGCGCTGCCAATCCAGATCGGCAAAATCGCCTTGCTCGCAAAGGCCGTAGCTCATGCTCAGCACGGGTGCATAAGCTTCATCGACGGCGTATTGGGCCGAAGTCCACACGTCCATCGAGTACACGAAATAAATCGTGGCGCCTTTCGCCACTGCCCCCGACCACTCGATATCCAGGTCGGACTCTCCCTCATCCCCGGTTGAATACCCCGGGTTGCCGCCGCCGATCCTGGTGGGCAGCAGCTCCAGGTTCAGATTCGCCGCGCCCAAGCCGAAGATGTTGCGGAAGTTGGTAATGTCCGACGTGTGAATCTCCGATTGCCCCACGATCATGATGCCCTGGCCGGTGCCAGTGATGCTGGCGCTGTACAGCTTGGACACGTCGTAGATGTTGGCGAAATCGGTGGGCCCGACCACAGACTGGCGTTCGAAGGTCACATTAGGCTGGACTTTCCTGAGATGCGGCTTGAGCCGGAAATTATTGAGCCCGCGAATCCCGCTCACTAGGCCGGCGAGCGCGGCCGGGATGGAAGGGTCGGTTGCGTTGGCGTAGTGCGTCTCTCCGTTGACGTTGTAGGTGTGAATCTGTGTGTGAAACGCGCCAGCGACCTGTTGTGCCGTGCCGCTGAAGGAAACGAAATTCCGCGCGCGCGCCGTGTAGCCCACCGTGAATCCCTGCGATTCGAGCCACGCCGTAATCTGCGCCAAGTCGCCCGCGCTCACCCCGAAGCGGCTGCCGTATTGCTCGGGCGTAAGCCACTGGCCGTAACTCGGCGACGTCGCATCCTGCTGCGCCGCCAGCAGTTGATTCAGGTCCGTCTGCTGCGCCGCTGAGGGTTTCAGCGTCAGGGTAATCGCGGGGAGTTGGAAGCTGGGATCCACTGGCCCGGCATCGTTTTGGGCCGTGGCCAGTCGATGCACGCGTCCGGTCAGCACCACGGACTGGCTGTTATCGATGTGCGAGGTGATGCGGTCCGGCTGCGCCAATAGGGCTGGCGAAACCGCTCCCAGGATCGCCCAAAGGGCGAGACAGCGTTGTGACTTAGTCATAGAGAGTACTCGTTGATTAGTAGGTTAACGACGGCTCTGAGACGCAGACACACCATTAGACGCAAAGCTACACCCCTCCGGTTACGGCAAACTGCGCTCCCCACTATTACAGCACGCGGGCTACCATACGATTAGCTCCACCGGCGCTCCGGTTGCGCAGCCGATCGCGCGGGCGGCGGAGGCCATATTCATGGAAACCTCCAAATACCCGGAGCTGCCCACGATCAGAAATAGCTCGCCCGCCGCGCATTCCGCATAGTTACGCGCCACGACGCTCACCTGCTTGGGTGGGGCATGCTTTAGCTTGCCAACGCCCGCTTGCGGGCGCCTTCTTTCGCGGATTCCCAGTGGGTGGCCGCTTGTGATTGGGCTGACCAACTCCTGGTGGCTCTTCGCCTGCTGCGCCCCAACCGTCAGACTGACGTTGCGCGTCTCCAGCAGAGGAAAATCGCTCGCGTGGAAGTTGGTGACGACGTTGCCGAATCGGTCGATGTGCAGAATCTCGCCTTGCCAGGTGCTCACGGCCGTCCGCTGCGGCTTGAGAAAGGCGGGCCGCAGGTAGTCGTCGATCCGCTTGCCGAGACGCGATGCGGGCACGCCCGCCGCCAGGTGCGCCGCGACGGGCGCAAAGATATCGCGGCCGTGAAAGGTGCGGCTGACGGGCTGGCGGAAATAGCGCTGGTTCGAAATCGCACGTGCTTTGTGCGCCTGGGCGGCGCAGATCATGGCCAGCACTCCGTTGTCGGGAGCCACGAAGTACTGTCCGGCGGCTTCCACCAATATCGGCCGCCGCGTGGTGCCGACGCCCGGATCCACCACCACCACATGCACGGTCTTAGGCGCGAAACAGGAATAAGCCTGAGCGATCAGGAAAGCGCCTTCACCAATTTGAAAGGGCCGCACTTCGTGGCTGATATCGACGATTTGCGCCTGCGGGCAGATACCCAGGATGACGCCCTTCATGGCACCCACATAGTGATCCCGCAAGCCGAAATCGGTGGTGAGGGTAACGATCGGTTTCCGCATTGCTAAAATGGGACCAAGTGCCGCACTCGTATTTCGACCACAACGCCACCACTCCCGTCGCGCCCGAAGTTATGGAGACGCTGGTCGCCTGCCTCGATCAAGTGTATGGTAACGCGTCGAGCATCCACCAGTTCGGGCAGGCGGCGAAGCGGCGTCTGGAGGCGGCGCGGCGTCAGGTGGCGGCGCTGATCCATGCGGATGCGGCCGAAGTCGTATTCACCTGCGGCGGCACGGAGGCGGACAACCTGGCGGTGCTGGGCGCGGTGCGCGCGGGGCGTTTTCCGGATACGGGCCTGTCGAAGCACGTCATTACCAGCGCCATCGAGCATCCGGCCGTGCTGAGCGCGTGTGTGCAGTTGGAGCGCGAAGGCGTCGCGGTGACGCGGCTGAAGGTGGGATCGTCGGGCGTGCTGAATCCGGACGATGTGCGCGCCGCGCTGCGCCCGGAGACCGTGCTGATTTCGGTGATGCACGCCAACAACGAGCTGGGCACCATCCAGCCGATTACCGAGATCGGCCGCATCGCGCGCCAGGCCGCGGTGACGTTTCACGTGGACGGGGTGCAGGCGCTGGGCAAGATTCCGGTAGATGTTGCCGCGCTGGGCGTGGATCTCTACAGCATGAGCGCCCACAAGCTTTACGCGCCCAAGGGCGTGGGCGCGCTTTACGTACGCAAGGGAATGCGCCTGGCGCCGCTCGCCTTCGGCGGGCACCAGGAGCGCGACCGGCGGCCCGGCACCGAAAACGTGCCGGCCTGTGTCGCATTCGGCGCCGCGGCGGAACTCGCCGGGCGCAACCTGGCGGCCGATGCCGAGCGGGTAGCCGCGCTGCGCGATCGCTTCGAAAACGCCGTGCTGGGCCGCATCTCCGGTGCACGGATCAACGGCTCGCGCTGGGGCCGTCTGCCCAACACGAGCAACCTCCATATAGACGGCGTGGATGGGGAAGCGCTGGTGATCGCGCTCGACCTGCGCGGCTTTGCCGTTTCCACGGGCGCGGCCTGTTCGAGCGGCGCCATTGCGCCGTCGCACGTGCTGGTCGCCATCGGCCTCGGCGCGGAGGGCGCGCGGGCCAGCTTGCGCGTTTCCCTAGGCCGCGCCAACACCACCGTCGAAGTGGACGCGCTCGCCGAAGCTCTGGAAACCTCGGTGGCGCACCTGCGGCGCGTTTCCGTCCATGCCTGACACTGACAACAACAGCGGCGCACCGCCGATTGCGGTGGCCATGTCGGGCGGCGTGGACAGCTCCACCGTGGCCGCGCTGCTGGTCCGCCAGGGAAAGCGAGTGGTGGGATTGACGATGCAGCTCTGGAACCAGCGGCGGCTGCCGGAGCTGGCGGCCGATGGCGCGACCGGCCGCTGCTGCTCGATTGACGATGTCTACGACGCCCGCCGCGTGGCGGAGCAGATCGGCATTCCGTATTACGTGGTCAATTTCGAGCAACAGTTCGAGGAGCGGGTGGTGAAGCCGTTCGTGGCCGAGTACCTGGCCGGCCGTACGCCGATTCCCTGCACGCTGTGCAACAACTTCATCAAGTTCGACCGGTTTCTCGAGATGGCCGATTCGGTGGGGGCCTGGCAGATGGCGACCGGGCACTATGCGCGCGTCCGCTACGACGAGTCTGGCGGCCGGTACCAGTTGCTGCGCGCGGTGGATTCGGCTAAGGACCAGACCTATTTCCTCTTCGGCCTCACCCAGGCGCAGCTCGCGCGCACGCTGTTTCCGCTGGGCGAAATGGCCAAGCCCGCGGTACGCGAGCTGGCGCGCGGCTTCGACCTGGCGGTTGCCGAAAAGGGCGACAGCCAGGAAATCTGTTTCGTTCCCAACGGCGATTACGCG
>CAZFOP010000251.1:0-6027 GCA_964520085.1 uncultured Solibacteraceae bacterium
TCCTGCCCCTGCTGATGATGGGCGGCGTGGTGGGCCGCCTGTTCCGCGAGTTCTCCGTGACGCTTTCCGCGGCCATCGCCGTTTCCATGGTCGTGTCGCTCACCGCTACGCCGATGATGTGCGCCCACATGCTCAAGGAGCACACGGATCACGGCTGGATGTACCGCACCACCGAGCGCGGCTTCCGCGCCGTGATTGGCGCCTACGGCAGCTCGCTCCAGTTCGTGCTGCGCCATCGGTTTATCACGCTCTGCGTCCTGCTGGCCACCGTCGCTCTCAACGTGCGGCTGTTTGTGAAGGTGCCCAAGGGCTTCTTCCCGCAGCAGGATAACGGCCGCCTGCAGGGCCAGATTCTGGCCGACCAGGACACCTCCTTCCAGGCCATGAATAAGATCCTTCTGCAGATGGTGAACATCGTCGCCGCCGATCCGGGGGTGGACGCGGTGAACGGCTTCACCGGTGGAGGCCGCGGCGGGTCCACCAACACTGGCAGCATGTTCATTTCGCTCAAGCCGCTGGCGGAGCGCAAAATCTCCGCCGACCTGGTCATCGCGCGGCTGCGGCCCAAGCTGGGACGTGTGCCCGGCGCCACCCTCTACCTGCAGGCCGCCCAGGATATCCGCGTCGGCGGACGCAACAGCGCGGCGCAGTATCAGTACACCATGCGCGGCGATAACCTCGACGATCTGCTCGCCTACGCGCCGCGCATGTTTCAGCAACTGTCCAAGATCCCCATCATCGCCGACGTCAACACCGATCAGCAGAATCGCGGTCTCCAGTCGCTGGTCACTTACGACCGCGCCACGGCGGCGCGCTTCGGCATCTCACCGCAGTTGATCGACAACACGCTGTACGACGCCTTCGGACAGCGCCAGGCCTCCACCATGTACAAGCCGCTGAACCAGTACCACGTGGTGATGGAGGTGGCGCCGGTCTACTGGCAGGACCCGCAGATACTCCGCGATATCTATGTGCGCGCGCCCAGCGGATCGCAGGTGCCGCTCAGCGCCTTCGCCCAGTTCGCTCCCGCCACGGCCCCGCTCTCGGTCAACCACCAGGGCCTCTTTCCCGCCGTCACCATTTCGTTCAACTTGAAGCCGGGCGTGGCGCTGGGAGACGCGGTCGATGCCATCGAGGCCACTGCCCAGAAGGTCGGCCTGCCACCTACGATTCAGACCATGTTCGCCGGAACCGCGCAGGCCTATATGGACTCGCTCGGCAATCAGCCCATCCTCATCGGCGCCGCGCTTCTCACCGTCTACCTGGTGCTCGGCATCCTCTACGAAAGCTACATTCATCCCATCACGATTCTTTCCACGATCCCCTCGGCCGGCGTGGGCGCGCTGCTGGCGCTGACCATTACCCACACGGATTTGACCGTCATCGCCTTGATCGGCATCATTCTGCTGATCGGTATCGTCAAAAAGAACGCCATCATGATGATCGATTTTGCCCTGGCGGCGGAGCGGATCGAGGGAAAGAACGCGCGTGACGCCATTTTCGAAGCCTGCCTGTTGCGCTTCCGCCCCATTATGATGACCACCATGGCGGCCATGCTGGGCGCCGTGCCGCTGGCCTTCGGCACCGGCGTCGGATCGGAATTGCGCCGCCCGCTCGGCATTACCATCATCGGCGGGCTAGTGCTCAGTCAAGCGCTCACCCTTTACACCACGCCAGTGGTCTATCTCTACTTTGACCGCTTCCAGGGGTGGTGGAACCGGGTTCGCGGCCGCGAGGCCCACATGATCGGATCGGAGGCTTGAAGCACACCGAATGCGAATCATGAAGCCATGTCTTGGGACGGCGCTGGCCGGCGTGCTGGCGTTGGCCGGATGTACCCCCGGACCCACGTACCAACGCCCCAGCGCGGTTGTGCCGCCGGCGTTTAAGGAGCAGCCTCCCGCGGACTTCAAGGAAACGCAGGGCTGGAAACAGGCCCAGCCCGCCGACGGCCAGCTCAAAGGCAAGTGGTGGGAAATCTATAACGATGCGGAACTGAACGCGCTCGAAGAGCGGGTGGCCATCGGTAATCAGAACGTGCTCCAGGCCGAAGCCCAGTACCGCGAGGCCGTCGCGGCGGTGAAAATCGTCCGCTCCGGGCTTTACCCAACCGTCTCCTCCGCGCCTTCCATCACCGAGTCGCGCAACTCGCCGAACGCGGGAGCGCTGCCGGGCATGCGCAGCAGTTTCAGCCTTCCCATCAGCGCCTCCTGGGAGCCCGACCTGTGGGGGAACATCCGCCGCAGTGTGACCGCCGCCGCCGCTCAGGCGCAAGCGTCGGCCGCGGATCTTGCGAACGCGCGCCTGCTTTACCAGTCCGAACTGGCACAGGATTATTTTGCCTTGCACGGTCTGGATCGCGATATTGAACTGCTGACGCGCACCGTCAAGTCATACAGCGAATACCTGGACTTGACGCACAACCGCTTTGCCGGTGGTATTGCCTCCGATCTCGATGTGGCCCAGGCCGAATCGCAACTCTACGCGGCGCAGACCGAGCTAGTCGATTTCGGCGTGACGCGCGCGCAACTGGAGCATGCCATCGCCGTGCTCACCGGCCAGCCGCCGGTTGCGGTCGCCATTTCCGCCAAGACCTTCACGACGCCACCACCGCCCGTGCCGATCGAGCTGCCATCGCAATTGCTCGAGCGGCGCCCCGACATCGCGGCCAATGAGCGGCTGGCCGCCACCGCAAACGAACAAGTCGGCATCGCCCAAGCGGCTTTCTTCCCCTCGCTCACGCTGGCCGCTACGGCCGGCTTGCAAGCTTCGCGCATCACCACCTGGCTAAGCTGGCCCAGCCGTTTCTTCTCGGTCGGCCCCACCCTGGCTCAGACCATTTTCGACGCGGGCCGCCGCCGCGCGCAGGTTGCGCAGGACCTGGCCGCCTACGATGCCACCGTAGCCGCATATCGCCAGAGCGTGCTGACCGCGTTCCAGCAGGTGGAGGACAGCCTTTCCACGTTGCGCATCCTGGCCGAGGAATCCGTGGTCGCCGACGAAAGCGTCAAATCCGCGGACCGCGCCTTACTGATTTCGACCGAGCAGTACAAAGCCGGCACCACGGCGTATCTCACCGTGTTGACCGCGCAAGCCACCGCGCTGGCCGCCAAAAGAACCCAAATCGATCTACTGACGCGCCGCCTGGAAGCCAGCGTGCAGTTGGTGGTGAACCTGGGCGGCGGCTGGGACAACTCGCAGATGCCCACCAAGCAGGACGTCGTTAAGACCGCCAATCAGCCGCAACCAGCCGCGCCGTCCACCAGCAAGTAGAAGAGGCCATTGCCTTTCGTGGTCGGGCCTCGCTAAGGCGCGCCGTTTTGACGACAACGAATGATCGTCTGTCTTACCGGTTCCTGCCGTGGTGAGCGATATCGCCGATTACGGCAGGCTCTCTATTTGCAATTCGCGGAACAAGGTGCGGCCCGAACCGTAGTGCGCCATTCCCACATAGCCCTCCAGGAAGCTCGAATCGCTGATCCCAGTCGCCTGCACACCATTCAGCAGGATCGTAATCCGATCGCGGATGCATTCCACTGTAACGCGATGCTTCGCCCCGTCTCGGTCCAGTGCCGCGAGGGCCGGCCCGGTGATGTGCGTCCAGGGAATCAACGGGACTTCCCCGTTGAATGGAAAGATCTTTTTCACCAGCTTGAACGATATGTCTTTGGCTTTCTCGGCGCCCGAAAGCAACAACACATAGCAGCCTTCGTCATTCAGACGAAAGACCATACCCCTGGCCGCAGGGCCGGAGACTTCCATCGACACCGATCCGCGGAAGTTGCTCCACCATGGGCCGTAGGCCGCGAGGGACCCTTCCCCGAAACCACCATATTGCGGCGCTGGCTGGCTGGAAGTAATATCTAGCCCGCCGGCCCGGCTACGGGGCGCTCCCCCGTCCGCCTCCGCCGACTTCGACGCATTGGCGACTGCTGAGATCTCATACCCTCCCTGCACGTAACGCGAGCCGGGGTGGTTCGGCCACCCGCTGTGCGGATCGGAAAAATCGTCCTGATAGAGCGTGGCGTGGGAGGGGCTCTGTGTCACATGCGGTTCCCATGGATAGGGATGCGCCGTAGGTGACACCTCGCACGAGTTTGCCGAGAAGTGAACGGGGGCCTTATCCGTGCCTTCGGAGCCGACTGAGCGACGTGTCGCCACATTGACCCCGGCGCGATTCACTTTCACCTGAATCCGGCGGAATTTCCCAGGGTCCTGCGGGTAGTAAGCGACGGTATACTGCGCCTGTAAGATGCCGAGAATATGGCCGATCGCCTTTTGCAGATCCCGTTCGGATGCAGGGAAGAACGATTCGGCTCCGCTCTCTTTGGCGATACGGTCGAAGACCTGGAGCGGGTTGTCGATTTCCTGCCCGCTAACCAGGTTCACGGTCTTCCCACTCTCGCGATAGGAGTCGTATTCCGATTTGTCGAAGAAGCCGATCATGAAGATCTGCGATTCCGAAGACTGCGCAAGCTGAATCAGTTGTTGCAACCGCAAGCGGCTATGCTGGTCGGCCCCATCGGTGATCACGACCACGGCCTGTCTGACGTTGGTGGCGGAGCGCAGGTTGCAGAGCCCGGTTGCGAGGGCGTCATAGAGGGCGGTTCCGCCTCCCATCGAGGCGACTCTAGCCGCCGGGGAGGTCACGCGCTGGTCAGCGGAGAGTTGCTCGAAGGCCCCGACGCGGCCGGTGAACGGAGCCAGCAAGACCTCATCCTCCGGCCGATTGCCGTGGAGAAGCGGGCTGAGCAGAGCCCGAACTCCCGCAAGCTTCTTGCTGGACTCCATGCTGCTGCTGGAATCCAGCAGGACCACGAGGCTGATGGATTGATCTTCCGCACCGAAGAATGAAATCGTCTGCGGGTGGCCATCCTCCAAAATGGTGAAGTCCCGAGCGGAGAGCCCGCGCACATCGCGACCTTCCTTGTCGGTGACTTGAACGGCAATCGATTGCAGATTGACGTCGGCTTTAAACAGCGGCGCGCTCGATTGAGCGAGCGCCAACGATGCGCACAGCAGAAGACAGGCAGGATAGAAACTTGGGAGCAGGCGAGGCACGTATAGAGCGATCTTACACCCGGCCGCGAGAGATTGGTCCGAATTGAGGGATGGGTAAGGAAAGAGCCCGCCGAGCTTCGCCCGATTGGCAGGCCGAGGACCTGTCCAACTACCTTATCTTTTCGTCTTTCTCGATCTTCCCGTCGCGGATGTGGATGACGCGCCAGGCGTGCTGGGCGATGTCGTGTTCGTGGGTGACCAGAATAATGGTGTTGCCCTGCTCGTGCAGGCGCGCGAAGAGGGCCATAATCTCGTTGCCGGTGGCCGTGTCCAGGTTGCCGGTGGGTTCGTCGGCCAGCAGGATCGACGGGTTGTTGACCAGCGCGCGTGCGACGGCCACCCTCTGCCGCTGTCCGCCGGACAGCTCATTGGGCTTGTGCAGCATGCGCTGTTCCAGGTCCACGTGGCGCATCGCCTGCTTGGCGCGTTCGAGACGTTCGGCGGCGGGCATCCCGGCGTAGATGAGCGGCAGCTCGACGTTGTGCAAAGCGGTCGCGCGCGGCAGCAGGTTGAAGGTCTGGAAAACGAAACCGATTTCCTTGTTGCGGATGCGGGCCAGCTCATCGTCCGTCATCTCGCTCACCAGATGGCCGTTTATGAAATACTGGCCGCTGGTGGGCGTGTCGAGGCAGCCGATCAGGTTCATCAACGTGGACTTGCCGGAGCCGGAAGGGCCCATGATGGCGACGTATTCTCCGCGCTTGATCTCGATATCGACGCCGGAAACCGCATGGATGGTCTGATCGCCCATCGTGTAAGTCTTCCAGAGATCGTACGTGCGGATGACCACACCATCCCGCTTGAGTTGCTCGGCGCGTTCCAGTAATGAGTTGTCGGCGACGGCTGACATAAGGGGTCTCGATTCCTAGGTGGTCGCAGCGGCGACCGGAGCCGTATTATCGATCTTAACCTTGGCCCCGTTCTTGATGGTGCGGATGACCTGGTAGGAACCGGTGACGATCTGGT
>CAZFOP010000252.1:0-6016 GCA_964520085.1 uncultured Solibacteraceae bacterium
CTCCAGGCTTGAGAGGCCGGTAGAAATGCGCGTTAGAACATGGACCGGATGGCGGTGAGGAAACGCTGGCGATCGGTCTCGGATGAAATCTCGCCAGCCAGCGTGCTCTGCAATTCCTCCGCGCTGTGCGCCGAGCGTGCCGCGCGAGCGACCACCACCTTGGCAATCGGGCCGATGTGCGCGGCCAGCGCCTGCGCCAAGCGGTCCAGCACGGCCGGATCGAACACGGCGGGCGCGGTGGGCGGGCGCACTGCAATCGTCGCCGTGGGTATGCCGGGATCTGTCTTGACGCCCGAACCGGCTTTTAGAAATGCCGCGCGCTCTTTTGGGTCTTCGATCTCCGCGGCCAGCGCTTGCCGAATTTCGGAGATCGTGGCGTAGCGGCGGGAAGCGGTGGCGACCAGCCGGCTGGCGATGGGGCCCAGGGTGCGCGAGAGGCGGGTTTCCATCTCGGCCAACTCTGGGCTCCTCACGGCGGACACGTTCGGAGCGGGTGGTGCCACTGCCTCGGCGTCGCCGGTGTCTCGCAACGCCGCTCGAAACTCCAGTGCCGACTGGAAGCGCCGGGCGGGTTCTTTGGCGAGAGCGCGCATGATCGCCACGGAGAGCGCCTGCGGCACCCGGGGATTCACCGTGGCGGGTTCGGGCGGAATGACATTCAGTTGCGCATTCATCGCGGCGTGCTCGGTATCCGCCTGAATGGGGTGGCGGCCGGTGACCATTTCGTAAGACAGGATGCCCAGCGAGTAGAGATCGGACCGCGCGTCCACCTCCTCCCCTCGGATCTGCTCCGGCGACATGTAGGCGATCGTCCCGACGGCGAGGCCCCTGCCTGTCATGCGAATGCTGCCAGTCGGGCGCGCGATGCCGAAATCGGTGAGCTTGACAACGCCACCGGCCCCAATCAGAATGTTGGCCGGCTTGATATCGCGGTGAACCACGCCGCGATTGTGCGCGAACGCCAGCGCGGTCAGAATCTGATGGAGGTACTGAACGGCCATCGGTATCTCGAGAGGCCCGTGGCGCAGCGTCTCTTCCAGACTGACCCCGTCGACCAGCTCCATGATCATCACCAGTTGGCCCCCGATGCGCAGTGCCGTATGCATAGCCGCGATGTTGGGGTGCTGGAGACTGGCGTGGACTTTGATCTCGCGCAGAAAACGCTCGGTGAGCGCAGGGTCTTCGGCGAGGTCGGGGAGGACAACTTTCATCGCCTCCTCGCGGTCCGAGACGAGGCTCCGCACGCGGAAGACCTTACCCATGCCGCCGCGGCCTAAAACGCCGGTGACCTGATAATCGCCGAGGACGTCGCCGATCTTGATGGGCATCTGTAATGAATGTAGCGCGAACCTGGCTCGATGCGGCGGCGGCGCGAGACGCGGCGCGAGTTGCCGCCAGCGGCCGAGCGAATCCGGCCTGCCGCCACCATCGTCACTCGATCGGATCCACCGCGAAAGGCCTCGGCGATTCCCCGGCACGTTGCATGCGCCACATGGTTTCAAACGCGCTTTCGATGTGACGGGTGAACCGGCGGCTGTCGAATAGCGGCGTCGTCAGCCGGTTAGTCTGCAACTTTTCGCGGATCGCCCGCAACCTCTCCGGCTCGCGGGCAAGCTCGAACGCCAAGGCTTCGTAGTCCGCCAGTGCGTGGGTCACCAGTTCCGGCAGCCCGATCGCCCGCAGCAGGCTCGCCGCCACACGCCCCGGGAACGCACGGCCCACGCACGTCATCACAGGGCACCCGCCCCACAGCGCATCGCTCGCCAGCGTATGTGCGTTGTAAGGAAGTGTGTCGAGAAACAGATCGGCTACCCGGAAGCGGGCCAAGTGCTCCGGATTCGCTAGCGCCGGCGCGAACACCATTCGCGCGGCCGCGCCAGCGAGTCTCGATTCCGCCTCGCGCCGCAGATTCTCGACCGCCGTCGCGTTGGTCTCGATCAGCCACAACACGCTCCCCGGCACACCACCGAGCAGCCGCATCCAGATATCGAACATTGTCGCCGTGATCTTATATGCAGAGTTGAAGCAGCAGAACACGAACGCCGTTTCCGGCAATCCGCATTCCGCCCGCACCGGCGTGTGCGATGCGATCGGCCGCCGCCGGTCGTTCGCCTGGTAGCAATCCGGCAGGTGGACCAGCTTTTCGGTGAAGTACGCCTGCTCGTCCGCCGGCGCCACCGTCCGGTCGGCCAACACATAGTCGACCGCATCACTCCCCATGGTGCCGGGATAGCCGAGATAACTCACCTGAACCGGCGCCGGCCGGTGCGCCAGAATCTCCGGCCGCGCATCGGTCGTGTAACCTTTCAGGTCCACCAGGATGTCCACCCCGTCCGCGCGTATCCTGGCGGCGGATTCCACGTGCGAACAGTCGACCAGATCCACGAACTTGTCGAACGACTCCCGCAATTCGCGGCGCGCCGCGCTGCCATCGTCGCGCCCGTAGGAATAGCCGATCACTCGAAATCGCCTGCGGTCATGCAACTGAAACAGCTCCCCGATCAAGTGCGCGGTGGCGTGTTCTTGAAAGTCGGCGGATAAGTACCCGATGGTAGTTCGTTCGCCGCGGCCGGACGCCGCGGGCCGTTCGGCCGCGGATCTCATCTGTTCGGCAGCCCAACGCTGCGCGCAGAGTAACTGCTGGCGTGGCGTCGTTTCCAGGCTCAGAAACACGAAGGGATTCACCGCCGCGGAACCGGCTTCGACGATCTCGATCAGTTTCGAGGTCAAAGTTTCTAACTGGGACCAATCGCAAAGCTCTTTCGACAGGTGCACCAGTTGCGCGAGCGCCGCCGTGAATCCCGGATCGATTTCGAGAGCCGCGCGGAGCGCCACCACCGCTTCGCCGGCTTTGCCGAGCCTACGCAATGCGCTGCCCAGGTTGCGAAACGCTTCGGCGTAGCCGGGCCGCAGGCCGGCTGCCGTGCGATAGCGGGAAACCGCCTCTTCGAGCGCACCCGTCATCTGCAACAGGTTGCCCAGGTTGTTATGCGCTTCGGCGAAGTCCGGCGTTTCCGCAATTGCCCGCCGGTAATTGGCGGCGGCTTCGGCAAGCTCACCCTGCAACGCCAGCAGGTTGCCGAGATCGTTCCACGCCACTGCGAAGTGAGGATCGCTCCGAACAGCCCTGCGCAGCAGATCCGCCGCTTCACCACGACGGCCCCCCCGCATGGCGGCGATCGCAGCCAAGTGCAATGCCTGCGACTGATCTGGCACTGCCTGCAGAACCTTGGCGCAGATTTGCGCAGCGTTATCCAGATCGCCCGATTGCGCCAGCTCGCGCGCCAAAGCCAGGGCTTCTTCGACCGTGAGAGCTTGCGGCACCGCATCAGTATAGCCGGTGCCCCGGCGGCGCGTCTTCCCATTCGCCCATTCGCCCGGGCGATCCATCACCGGCCGCGGACCCGCTCGAACTTCGCTCCCGCCGCTTCCATCATTAGAAAGAACGCCTGGCCTTCCGCCGCCATTCCCGCATGGTCGAAGCCTGGGGCTCCGCAGACTCCCTGCACGAACCCGTACTGGTCCACCTTGGCGCGCGCGGCCGCGCGCATATGATTCGCGGCTGCGATGTAGCTGGCCGGCAGCCAGCCGCCACGCATGCCAGTGTAGATACTGAACGCCAGCATCTGCGCCAGGTTGGTTTCAACAAAGCTCTCCGGCTGGTCCACCACATTGTGGAACAGTCCGTCCGGCCGCTGGTGCGCTATGCATCCGTCCAACAACTCTCTCAGAAACGCGGTCAGCCGATCCCGCTCCGCCTGCCGCTCCGCCGGCAACATCGCAATCACGCGCGTGATCCCCGCCGCCGCCCAACCGTTCCCAACTCCCCAAAACGCCCGATCGCGAAACTGCTGCCGGCCATCGTCCCAGATGTGCGACAGCAGCTTGTTCCCGGAACTCCAAAGCCTCTTCCGCAGGCCCTCGATTTGCAGCAGCGCTTCGTCGTAGTGTTCTGTCGACGCCAGAAATGGAGGGGTGGTGTAGAAACTGTCCGACCACATCTCGGGAGAGCCGAATACGTGATAGAAGGTTCCATCCGCGGCCCGCGGCGTTTTCTTGAGGACGAACTCCAGCAGTCCGCGCGCGGCCTCCTGCATTTGCGCATCGCCCGTCCATTCGCCGGCTCGCCGATATGCCGTGCCACCCATCGCCGGGTCGGTCGCCCCTCCTCCGATGGCCGCCAATCGCCCGTCGGCGGCCTTCTCGACAATCGCGCCCTTCGCCATCAGGATCACACGATCCCTGTCGCCAATATCCAGAAATGCTTGGGCCAGAATTCCCTGTTCCCAGGAATGTCGCTGCATCGCCAGCGCGGCTCGCGCGACTTTCTCTGCAATCCCGTCCTTGGCTGCCGTGGCGCCGCTCGAACGTACCGCTCCCAGCGCGGCGCTGCCATAAAGAAAATTACGCCGGTTCATTTTACAAATCCTACGTTAATGCAAGACCGTGCCGGCAATCGCGTCGCCGGGCACGTCCAGTATCTGGACAGTCGAAATGGTCTGCATCGTCTTGGGATCGGCAAACGTCCACACCACTCGCTTGTCCCGAGTCACTTCGATCAGCTGAGGCGCCTTGCCGAATTGGCCGTGTCCCAGCCAGTTACTCATCACCGTGTTGCCGTTGGGCAGCCGGTGCAATCCCGCCATGAACTTCAGGCTGATCCCTGGCAGTTCGTCGCCCCGCACCTCCCAGACGGTTTTCCCGTCTGGCGTGACTTCGAACACGCGCGCCGGAGCGCCGTCGCGATCCGCGCTCGCGATCAGCGTGTTCCCGTCCGGCAGCCGCACCACACTGTGCGGCCCGCCAGGCGCCGCAACCTGCCACACCACTTTACCGTCGGCATCGTATTCGCGCACCACTTGGAGCCCGTAATGCGCCACCAGGTAATGCCCATCGGCGAGCCGGCGCGCGTTGCGCATATACGCCGAACCCCCTTCCGTGCCTTCCGGCAACAGCCGCACCTGATGAACGATTTTCCCCGCCGGATTCACTTCCAGCAGACGCCCGGCATTCGATTCGCCGACAAACGTGTCGCCGTTCGGCAACCGCTGGCAGGCGAAAACCTCGCTGGTGGATTCATAGGAGAAAACTACTTCCCGATCGCGAGTTACTTCCTTGACACCGTTTCCCGAATTGAATAGTAAGTTGCCGTTGGGAAGCACCCAGATGTCGTTCGCATGCGGCGCGTCATAACTCCATTCCACGCGTCCCGCCGCGTCCACCACGAACACTTTGCCTTGCAGGTAGTCGGTGCACGCGAATCGGTGCCCCTGCGCAGCCGCCACAACGCTCAACACAACCAGCCCACACCACGGCTTCATGCAAGAACTCCTGGGGCGGCCCGTCACCGCCGCACCTCTGCTGAAGTGTAACAGGCTGCGCCCGCGCGTTTTCCGTGCAGCCGCGACAACAGCCCGAGTCTTCCCCACTCCGTGCAGCGGCCCGGTATGCCCCTTCGCCATACTCGCCGCACCCCAGCCCCCGTGGTATAATTATTCATTCAAGAGAATAAACAACCAAATGAAAGCTAAAGTCGGCATTGTCGGTTATAGAGGGTACAGCGGCGCGGAACTGGTGCACATTCTGGCGCGGCATCCTGGCGTGGAAACGTGCCTGTTGGAGCATCGCGAGGAGTCCGGCCCGGCCTCGCCGATCCGCCAAGCGGAGACGCCGGAATGCCTACCGTGCGATCCCCAAGTGATTCATGCCGAAGGTCTTGCTGTGGTCTTCCTGGCCACGCCGCCGGAGGTTTCGATGACCCTGGCGCCGGCCATGCTGGATGCCGGTGCCCGCGTCATCGATTTAAGCGGCGCCTTCCGCTTGCGCACCTCCGCCAACTACCTCACCTGGTACAAGGAAACCCACACCCAACCTGCCCTGCTGGCCGAGGCCGCCTACGGCCTGCCGGAATTCTGCCGCGAGCAGATCCCCGATGCTCGGTTGGTGGCCAATCCGGGCTGCTACCCGACGGCTGCCAAGCTGGCGAGTCGCCCGCTGCTCGAAGCCGATGTCGTGG
>CAZFOP010000253.1:0-6009 GCA_964520085.1 uncultured Solibacteraceae bacterium
GAGAACGTCGTCGCCGCCGCCGGCGCCCACCATCGCGCGTCCGAAGAAGAGCTCCGCCGCATCATCCGCGACGCCGGCTTCATCCCCAAGCAGCGGGACACGCTCTACCGGACCTACTTCTTGAATTAAGGTCCCATTCGCCGTGGAACTTTTTCTACCCAAGCCCGAATCCCACTCGCGGAGGAGTTTATGAAAGTACTCATCTTCCTTGTGCTGGCGAGCGCGCTTGCTCTCTCCGCCACCGACAACAACGTGACCGGGAAGTGGTCGGGACCAACCGTCCTGGCCCGGCCCGATGGAACCAACGAAGACGGCTCCGCTTTTGCCATCTTGAAACAGGAGGGATCGAGAATCACTGGCACTGCCGGGCCCGATGAAACCACCCAGTGGCCGATCACCAAGGGCGCCATCGCCGGCGACAAAGTCACCCTGGAAGTCAAGGACGCCGACGGTGTCACCACTTACAAGTTGAGCCTGGTGCTCGAGGGCGATCATCTCAAAGGCCCCTTCACTTTCAATACATCGGACGGGCAAACGGTGTCGGCCAAGGTCGACTTTACACGCGTGAAGTGACCGCTTCAGGCCGCTTCCAGATAGCTCTTCCAACACTGCAGCCCCTCCGCATTGTGGGCCTCCAGCGCCGCGAGTCCGTCCGCCGCCGCATGTGGGTCCGCCAACAGATGCCCGCCGACCCGCGCGATCTCATCCACGTGGTCGAATCCCGCCTTCCACGCGGCTGGCGCCCAGTCGATTGCATTGGAGACCACGGACGCCACGCCCTCCGCGACCCCGTCCGCAGTCACCATGTTGAACGATTCCGTGTAGCTCGGCTGCAGCAGCAGATGCATGTGCCGCACCGTCTCCCGGAACCGCGGCCACGTCTGCCATCCGTTCTCTACCAGCCGCGCGTGCGGTAGTCCGGCCATCATTGCCCGCACCGCGTCCATGATTCCCCCTCCGCCTTCCGCGCGTCCCGCCGAGACCCAGAACTCCACTTCCACACTGCGCCGGCTGGCGATCTCCAAGGCCGCGCCCGCCGCGCTCATCAGGTTCTTGAGCGGACGCGTGGCGCCGAACGCCCCAATTCGCAGCGTGCCGCCGCTGAATGGCACACTTGGGTAACTCCGCCGCTCCGGCTCCAGATAGTACAGATTCGTCAGATAAGCGCACGGAGCCCTGTACGCCGCGCGAATCCAATCGCAGAATTTCCGGCAATTCCCGGCCACGTGGAAGTTCCACGCTCCGCGTTCCAGTTCCATACCATCCCGCAGGCGCCTGACTCCGTTTGCGTCGGCCTGCAGGAATCCCACGTTGGAATGGCAGTTCACCGCGAACGTGATTTCCGGGTGTTCCACCGTGAGCCACTGCCACGCCTCCGCCGGTATCCACGGCGCCGAAATTACCACGTGCGAAACCGACGAGTCCAGCCGCCCACTCAATTCCGCCGCGCTGGCGATCGGCCAGACCTCTGCCGCGATGCCGTTCGCGCGCAGCACCTTCGCCGTGTTCAATGCCGCGACACCCAGTCCAATGTGACTGATGTTCCGGTTGGCCGCAAAATTCTTATATGCCAGTATTAGGCGCTGCACTGAGCGCATCGTGCGAGTCCCTCTTCCTGCCTCAAGAATGACGGACAGGCCCGCGCGATCCTCCAGACGCGGTCAGGTAACTGCTTGGGGGACTGTAAGATCAAAATCTGTTGCGCTGGTGACTGACAATGGTGTGCCCGATATCAGTTCTCAACTTCACGGGGGTGACAAGATGATACCGTAACCCTTGGTGCCCACATGAAGATCCCTCTATTCTTGCTGGCGTGCTCGGCCGCGTTCGCCGCCGATGCTTCGCTCCAGATCAAGCTCGATCAGGTCGGCTACCTGCCGGACGCTCCCAAGATCGCGGTGGTGGCCGCACCGAAGCCCGCCGCCGAATTCCTGGTGCGCCGCACCGCTGGCGATGCCGTCGTCTTGCGTGGCAAGCTCACCGCCGCGCGCCCCGACGCCGATTCAGGCGACGCGGTCCAGCTTGCCGATTTCAGCTCTCTCGCAGAGTCCGGCCGCTACTATCTCGATGTCCCCGGCGTCGGCCGGAGCTGGAATTTCGCGGTCGGTGCCGATGTCTACCAGCGCGCTTACTACCTCGCCATGCGGTCGTTTTACGGGCAGCGCTGCGGCACCGCCGTCGATCTTGGCCCAGAATTTCCAGGCTTCCGCCACGACGCCTGTCATCTCGAGGGAGCCTGGCACGCCTCGTCCGGCAAGACCGGCCCGCGCGTTTCCAATGGCGGCTGGCACGATGCCGGTGACTATGGCCGCTACGTGGTCAACTCCGGTATCTCCACAGGCACTTTATTGTGGACCTGGGAGATGTTCGGCGCGCGCGTGAATCCAATCAAACTCAATATCCCTGAGTCCGGCAACGGCACGCCCGACATTTTGAACGAGATCAAGTGGAACCTGGATTGGATGCTCTCCATGCAGGATAACGATGGCGGCGTCTGGCCAAAGCAGACCAGCGAGCATTTCTGCGGCTTCATCATGCCGGATAAGGACAGCCTAGTGAGCTACGTTATCGGCACCGGCCAGGAACCCTACAAGACCTCCTGCGCCACCGCCGACTTCGCCGCCGTGATGGCGATTGCAGCGCGCGCTTTCCGTCCCTTCGATCGCGCTTACGCCGATCGCTGCCTGGCTGCCGCGCGCAAGGCTTGGGCGTGGGTGGCGCTTCATCCCGACGTCACCTTCCTGAAGAATCCGCCCGGCATCGGCACCGGCATGTACGATGACGCCAATTGCGCCGACGAGCGCCTGTGGGCCGCCGCCGAACTCTCCCGCACCACCGGCGACACGCTTTACGAGGACTACTTCCAGGCGCATTACACCGCGTACTACGTCGCGGCAACGCGGCCGCAATGGTGGTCCAAAGTCGGCAACCTCGCGCTGTGGACGTACACCCTGGGTGCCGGAAAGAGCGCCGCCGCCGCCATCCGCCGGGAGTCGCTGGCCGCCGCCGACAGCATGGTCGAGCGTACGGCCGCCAACGGCTACCTCAACAGCCTGGTCGGCAAAGACTACGAATGGGGATCCAACGGCAACGTCGCCAACTACGCTTTGCAGTTGCTGGTGGCCAACGCATTTCACCCCGATTCGCGCTATCGGAACGCCGCGCTCGATAATCTCCACTACCTGCTTGGCCGCAATACCTTCTCGCTGTCCTTCGTCACCCGCCTCGGAGAGAACCCTGTCCGCCATCCGCACAACCGCCTCGGCGCCGGCGGCGGCAACCCCGAGCCGTGGCCCGGCCTGCTTTCCGGCGGCCCCAACCCCGACCGCGAGGATCCCACGGCACGGAACCTTCCCGCCGGCCTGCCGCCGGCCAAGCTGTATGTCGATGACACAGCCTCGTATTCGACCAACGAGATCGCCATCAACTGGAACGCCGCGCTAGTCTTCCTGCTGGCCGCGACCCTGCCCGCGCCATAGAGCGGCGCCCGCTTCGAGTGGTGGCCCGCCAATTGCCGACTTAGCGACGATCCGGGATTGTGCGTTACACTCCTTTGATGGACAGTGAGAAGTCACATATTCTCGCGTTCCTGAAAGGTGGAAAACGCGACCGTTACCGGGAGATCCTCTCCAAACCGCGACTGCGCCACAAGTTCACGAGCCTGCTCGCGCACTTTACGGACTTCGACCCCAAGTACCGCCTTTCGATTCCGAGTAACAAACTCTCCGCCGAGAAGATCGCCCTCGAGCTGCGGAAACGTCACTGTCCCAGCGTCGTCTACGCCATCTCCGAAGACCCCAGGATCGACAGGAAAGAACTCCTGCTCGTCGAGGCTCTCAAACACATCGTCGGAAGCGGGATGGGCACAATCCTGTGCTGCATCCCCGGACGTCTCTCCTTCGTCGAGACAGAGGACGAGCGCTTCATCCTCGAGCGTCACGAACCACTGGAGAAGCGCGAATATGTCCGCTTCGTCGTCGGCCGCAACGAGGAGGACAGTCATGTCGAACAGGGAATCTTCCAGGCAGCGGCGCAAGCGCTGAAATCGCAGACAGTCGCCGGCTCGGACGCCGACGAACTGAACGAGCTGCGAGCATGGTTTAACGAGAACCTGGAAAGACCGACGTCCTTCGGGCGCGGCAGCCTTTGCCTCGGCATCAGTTGGTTCAAGACCGGCTCCGCCGACCACATCTCCAGAATCTGGGAGATGGTCAACATTCTCGAACGGAACGGCATTTACGTGAAGAAAATCAGAACGGACAGACCCGGCTACGTGATCTACGAAGACCAATGGCAACTGGTAGCCGAACCCTTCCGCAAAGGCACAGTGCCGAGAGGATAACGATACCGACAGAACGGTTGTCGCCACGAACGCCGCCTCGTCGTGGTCGACGCCGCGCCACCCGGAAATTGCGTTCCAGGGCGTCCCTTGGCTAGAAGACCCCCGTCCCTGACACTCACCCGCCGCCCTTGGTGTCCTTCAATACGTTCCGCCCCGCATCAGCCACCCAAACACCGCAACCCTCCCTGATTTTGCAATTATTAACCGCACCAATAGCTCCGCCGCCCGCCCGAAGTTCGTATACTGATTGATACAGGAGGAGACACCGTGAAGAAGCTGTTGGTTTTAGCCGCGCTCGCTGCCAGTTCCGCGATGGCGGCACAATGGACCGGGTACATCATCGATGAGATGTGCGCCGGCAAGAAGGAAATGCTGGGCAACGTCACCTGCGCGCAGAACTGCATTAAACGCGGTTCGCCCGCGGTGCTGGTCACCGACGACGGCACCATCCATAAGATCGCCGATCAGGACAAAGTCAAGGAATTCGCCGGCAAGAAGGTAACCATAACCGGCGATCTCGCCGACGGCGCCATCAAAGTCGAAAGCGTGAAGTGATCTCCGCTCGCGGCGCACGCATTCCTGCGTGCTGAGTCGAGATTCGTCTCGACTCTTCTTCGCGCGCCGGCAACCGGAGTCGGCGCGCTGCCGCCTCGCGGCAATCTCACTCCTGTCCTGCGCCCTCCTTCTCTGCGCACCGCACGCCGCCCGCACGTATAATCGGAGCTAAGGGCATTCTCATGCGGAAGCGGCTGATGTACGGATCTCTTTCCATCCTGCTGGCGGTCTCCGTCATCCTGGTGGTCTGGGAAGGATCGTTCAACCCGGGCAACTTCCGCCCCACCAATCCCGATCAAACGCTGATTTTCTGGGCCGTTTCCAGCCTCATTTTCCTCCTCATGGTGACCCTCGGCTGGATTCTGATCCGCGAGTTCGTCAAACTCTACGTCGAGCGCCAGAGCCGCCGCGAAGGCTCGCGCATCAAGACCAAGCTGGTCGTCGGCGCGCTCGCCCTCAGCTTCGTGCCGGTGTTCTTCCTCGTACTATTCAGCTACGAGGTCATGAATCGCAACATCGCAACCTGGTTTCGTGCGCCGGCCGGCAATGAGCTGACCGCCTTCGAGAACATCGCCCGCCAACTCGGCAAGGAGATGCAGGATGAGACCGACGCCCAGGCCGCGCTGCTCGCCGCGCAGCCCGAAGTCCGCCAGTTGCTCGACGGTGGCCCGCGCACGCCCGGCTTCCTGGCGCGGTTCGGCGATCATTACGAGCTCGCCTCAGCCGCCGTCTACGGCTCTCCTGCCGGGCCGCCGCTCGATTCCTGGGGACCATACCAGCAGCGGGCCAAAGTGGACCGCCTGGTGTCGGCATCCTACCCGATTCTCGAGGGCACGCGCCAAGTGGGCTTCGTCACCGTGACCGCGGAAGTGCCTGGCGACGTGGCGCAACGTAAGGCCCTCATTGGCACCTGGGCGCGGGAGTGGCGTGAGAATTACGACAACGCCCGCTCCGTGCGCCGCGTCAGCGTGATGCTGATGACCCTGATCACGCTCTTCGTGCTCTTCGTCGCCACCTGGATCGCGCTGTTCCTTTCCAAGCAGATCAGCATTCCCATCACCGCCCTGGTCCAGGCCGCCAGCCAGGTCCGCGCCGGCAACCTATCCCACCGC
>CAZFOP010000254.1:0-5973 GCA_964520085.1 uncultured Solibacteraceae bacterium
ATGATGTAGGTTACGTCTTCGTTCAGCCACTTGCGGTAGGGCGACTCCAGCTCGCGCTTGAGTTGCGCTTCCTTCTTCTTCTTCTGCTTCTCGGTCAGCGGCTTGGAGACGGTCTCCTGCAGCGTCTGGGCTTTATCCTTGTCCTTTTGGGAATCCTTGGAATCCTGGGAATCCGTCTGCTGGCCTGTCGCAATCAGACAGACCAGAATCGAAATCGAGATGCAAACGATGGAAAGGCGTATTCGGTCCATGCGACACCCGCACCGGGACAGGAGTAATCTGAGCTCGATCTTATTGTAGAACCGCTATCCCAAGCGGGTCAATCCCGTGAAACCGGAGCACACCTGTGCCCGTGGCGCAGGCCCCCGGCCTGTGCGCCAGGGTTTGAGCCTGTTGGGGTTGGGCAGCCGTAGCGCCGGCCGTCTTTGCCGCCGGTGCTTTATCCAGGGATTTCGTACGTTGAGGATAGCCCGGTCTGAGTGGTCAAGCGCGTACAAACCAGAAGACACCGGCGGCAGAGACCGCCAGCGCCACAGCGTCAATCCGCCAGTCCCACCGCCAGCCGCGGCAAGGCCCTCACGTCATGGTCCTCCGTGTCGGTGCCAATCGATTCCTGGCAGCCGACGCAATAGCGCGCCCAAGGCAGGGCCTTGAGGCGTTTGGCCGGAATCGGCTCGTCGCAGCCCAGGCAAATCCCATAATCGCCCGAGTTCAGGCGGTCCAGCGCCGCTTCGATCATCCGCAATTGCAGGTAGTCGAGCCTGTTCAGGCTCAGCGACACGAACTCGTCGTGAGTGATCTGCGCCTGGTCCTCTTCCGCCACGCGGCCCATCTTCGCCAGCGTATCGAACTTGATGCCGAGCCCAGCCATCACGTCCCGCCGCTTGCTCAGCAACATCTCCCGGTAATCCCCATCACCGGCCGCCACCCGTTGCTTCATCGCGCCCTCCCCGGCGAGTGAACCTCGCCACAACAATTCATAAGGTCAAGGCAACTTAGCAGAATTCTCGACAGAAAATCAACCAACGACTTGGTTAGTACCAGTGAAGTCGCTTTTGGACAACGAAACGCCGCTCTCCAAAGTTGGCGTCGGCTTCGCTATTTGCCGGGTTTGCCACCCAGCGGGTAGTCGGGCGGCAGGTTCAGCGAAAGACCGCTCAGAATCTGCCGCTCGGTTGGGGAATACAGAGCCGTGAATCCGTCGCTGGCCAGCCTCGCCGCGCGCTCCTCGGGCGGCATTCGATGCAGCCGCAGCAGCTCCTGCCCGACCGGCCCGCGGCGCTCCTCGGGCAACTGATTGAATGCCTGAAACTGGCGGCTGACCAGCGCCTGTTGTTGCGTCGGCAAAGCCTTCAGCACCTGGTACTGCTGGAAAAGACGCTCGCGCGCGCCCGCTGGCAGATTGTTGTAGTGCTCCAGGGCCGCCCGCATCCGTTCCTGCTGCTGCGGGCTGGCACGCTCCATCAGGCGTTCCTGTTCTTCCGGCGTCATCTGCAAGAATCGCTGCGCGGGGTTCAACGGGTTGTTCAGCTTGTGGCCCACCGCGGCTCCGCGAGGCATGCTGGGACGCCCACCCGGCGCCTCGGCAGGGGGACGCGGCGCAGCGGCCGCCTTGGGCGGTTTTGAGGCATTCTCACCCGCCCACCCGCTAGCGGCCAGCAGGCAAGCCAAACCCGCGATGGAACAGAGTCTCGGCATTTCACATCTCGGGAGCGGAGCTATCCGGCTTCATCCGGTGATTAAACTGGTCGAGGACTTCCATTTCGTCCAGCGCGCGTACCACCTGGTCCGGCTGCAACGCTTCCACCTGCGCCTTCGCTCGCTGTGGCACACTGGGCGGCGAGGGCCGCTCCAGCATCACTCCCACAACCACCAAGGCCGCTACCGCAGTCGCCGGCAACGCCCGGTAAACCAGCAGCATGCCCAGCCGGCCGCGCAAACGCTCCCGCCACGATGCCTGCCCGGCGATGCGCGCCATCAGGCGCCGGTCGAAGCCCGCCGACACAGGCGCCGCTTCCCAGCCATCCAACGCCTCCCACACCGCACGCTGCCCGCGGACGAACTCCGCGCACGCGGCGCAGGATTCCAGATGCGCTTCGAGCCGCCCCGCATCGCCCGCATTCAGCGCGCGGGAACTGTACGCCACCAGGATTTCCCTGTCTTCCCGAGTTTCCAGTGGACACTTCATTTGCGATCCTTCCCTATGCCATATGGGCCAAGCGGGCACGCAGTGTTTCATATGCCCGGAAGAGCAACGACTTTACCGCAGATTCGGAACAGTTCAGAACCTTGGCGATCTGCGTGTATTCCATCTCCCTGTACTTATGCATCAGCACTGCCGCCCGCTGCTTGCCGGGCAGATCCGCTACCGCTCGCCGCACTTCGTCCAGCGCCGCCTGTCGCACCATCGACTGCTCCACGGACGGACGCCGGTCTTCTACTTCCACGGCCGGCATTCCTTCCGGGCGCTCATCCAGCCGCTCCTGGCTGCGTTCATTCCTGCCGTCGCGCAGTTGGTTTAGCGCCAGATGCGTTGCGATCCTAAAAAGCCATGTCGTGAACTTGGCCGTTGGCTCGTAGGTTGCGCGCGAACGATATACGCGCAGGAACACCTCCTGCGCCAATTCTTCGGCCACAGCTTGCTGCTGCACCATCCTGTATAGAAAGTGGATCACCGGCGAACGGTGCTTCTCCAGCAGTTGGGCGAAGCTGGCCCCGTCGCCGTCCTTTACGCGGAGCATCAACTCCGCATCGTAGTCCAGAGCCGCCGTGGCTCCTCCCATATTCGTATGAACCCGTTCCGGCATCGGAGGTTGCGGCCAAGGCGGAGAAACAGTCCTACTCCTCTTTGAGAGAGCGTACCATGAGCCGCTGGATGGCGTCCCGCGGAGATACACCGTGGTACAGCATCTGGTACATTTGCTCGGTGATCGGCATTTCCACGCCGAATCGCCGTGCCAGTTCGACAGCGGCGTCGGTGGTCTTGATGCCTTCCGCCACCATCTGCATCGATCCGACGATCTCGTCGAGCTTGCGCCCACGTGCCAACTCGATGCCCACCATGCGGTTACGGCTGAGCTCGCCAGTGCAGGTGAGGACCAGATCGCCCAGCCCGGCCAGGCCTGCCAGCGTCTGAGCCCGCCCACCCATCGCCACCGCCAGCCGCGTCATCTCGGCCAGGCCCCGCGTGATCAGCGCGGCCGTCACGTAGTGGCCAAGCCCCGTGCCATGGATCACGCCGGCGCCGATGGCAATGACATTCTTAATCGAGCCGCCAATTTCTACGCCAATAGGATCTAACGACGTGTACAGGCGGAACGTCGGCCCGGAGAACACCGACTGTATGCGCCGGTTCAGGTCGTCGTCGGGTGAAGCTACTACTAATGCCGTTGGTTCACCCCGCGCAACCTCCTTAGCGAAGGTCGGTCCCGACAGAACCGCCACCTGCATGGGGAATTGGCCGCTTGTTGAGCGAATTATCTCCGACATTCGTAGAATTGTGCCGACCTCGATCCCTTTGGTGGCGCTGACGAAGGTCATGGACTCGCTAAGGAAGGGCAGCATCTGCGCGTAAACTCTCCGCACATGGTGCGAAGGCATCACGCTCAGCACCACGGCGGCGTCCTCCAAAGCCGTAGCCAGATCACTGGTAACTAAAATATTTTCAGGAACTTGAAAACCAGGAAGATAGGTTTCGTTCTGGCGCTGGGACTGCATTCGCCGGGCCACATCGCTTTCATAGACCCACACGTGCACCCGCTCAAACCGCGTGGCCAGCACAATGGCAAGCGCCGTACCCCAAGCCCCGCCGCCAATCACCGCCAGCCGCTTCATTGCTTTCTGGCTCCAAAACTGAATACGCTTTCGGTCCCTGCCCGCAGTCGTTTAATGTTACTACTATGCTTGTAGATTATGAATGCAGCACCAGCTACTGCGGCTGTCTCCTTTGACCAGATCAGTCCAGAGGTAATCCAAACTGCCAATGGAAAAACCGCCGCCGCCGCAATTGAACCCATCGAGATGTGGCGCGACCAGGCCACCACCCCTACAAACACCACCAACACGACCGCCAAGGCCAACGGCGTCAAACACAAGAATGCGCCGACGAAGCTGGCGACTGCCTTGCCGCCTCGGAATGACAAGAAGACCGTGTAGGCGTGGCCGAGCATCACCACCACCGCCGCGGCGGCCATCCAGCGCACATCGCCGCCGGTCAGCCTGCCCGCCACCCATACCGCCGCGTAGCCCTTGGCGATATCGAGTAGCAGCGTGAGCACGCCCACTGTCCGGCCGGCGGTCCGCAACACGTTGGTGGCACCGATGTTCCCGCTGCCCGCGCCACGCACGTCGCCACCGGTTTTCCATTTCACCAGAATGTATCCGAACGGAATGGCGCCCAGCAGGTAGGCGAGCAGGAGAGTGGCGATTGGCATCATGACTGGAAAGGAAACTCCGCAAGCTTAGTGTACACGCTCCCGCCGGAACGCAATTGACTCTGGTACAGGCAGAAACCCGCTGCCGTGAATCTCCCGAATTCGAGTTCGGGCAGCCCGGCGATGGCCTCCCGCAGCGGCTGCAGGTCTAAGCGCTCCTTAATTCGCGCCAAGGTGAGATGGGGCGAGAACGCGCGGGTCTCCGGCGCTACGCCCAACTCCGCAGCGGCGCGGTCCGTATCGCCAGCGAGTTCGGCCAGGCCGGGCGCTCCAATGCCGCACCAGAAAACGCGCGGCGCGTGCGGATTGGGAAAGAATCCGAGATGATGAATGCGCACTGGGATGGCCGTTCGCTCCGGCAGCGCGGCGAGGGCGGTTTTCAATTCCGCCATCCGCGCGTCCGGCCATTCGCCAATAAACTTGGTGGTGATGTGCAGGTTGGCAGGCGGACTCCATTGGATACGCGCGGTGGGCCGTAGTTGCACCAGCAGCCGTTCCAGGCTCGCGGCCACGCCGGGCGCCAGATCCAAGGCGGTGAACAATCGCATGGGCGATTTCCATTGTAACGGCGGATGGGCGATGATGGTTCGGCGATGCCGCAATTCGGCCCCATCCTCCAGCGGCCTTTTTACGAGAGGCTTACAGCCGAGGTGGCGCGAGCCCTGCTCGGCAAAGTGCTGGTGCATGGCGCGGCCGCCGGAATCATCGTCGAGACCGAAGCCTATCCCGGCCGCGACGACTTGGCGTCCCATTCCGCCCGCGGCATCACCGGCCGCACGCGCGTCATCTTCGGCGCTCCTGGCCACGCCTACGTGTATTTGATTTACGGCATGTACACGTGCCTCAACCTGGTCGCCGAACCGGACGGCGCGCCTGGCTGTGTGCTGATCCGCGCGCTGGAGCCTGTGGCGGGCATCGAATTAATGCAACGGCGCCGGCTCGCCGCCGGCAAGATCGAGGAGATTGCACGCGGCCCCGGCCGCCTCACCATGGCAATGGCCATCACGCTCGATCACTACGGCGCCGACGTTACCCGCGGCAGCCTGGTGGTGCGCGAGGCCGCCACACCGCGTCCGCTGGAGATTCAGGCCACGCCGCGCATCGGCATCCGCGTCTGCGCCGAGCGACCGTTGCGTTTCATCCTACGTGGCAACCGGTTTGTCAGCGGCCCGCGGTGAGTGGCCGTGGCGCACGCAGTCCTGCGCGCAGGGTCGAGTCGTCTCGACCTTTTGATCCGGCCCCGTTGCGCGTCGGCGGGAGTGCCAACTTGGCACGTATGAGTATGCTCGTCACATTGATTCCTTGACTCACACACTGTTACTCGCCGCTCCACGCCTGGAGCCGACAATTCCTCTCGAAACAAAGCAACTGCGAATTGGCTACCCATCTGCACCAGGCGCGATGGCAGGTGCACAACTAATGACTGGCTCCCGCACACGCTCCACTTTCTACTCCGTGCTGATTCACGCCGCGGCCATCGCGCTCATTTGAAGGCCACCGCCAGTCCGATGCAACTTTGATTCGGATCGGTACTCGAGAT
>CAZFOP010000255.1:0-5971 GCA_964520085.1 uncultured Solibacteraceae bacterium
GCCGTGCGGTTCGCCAAGGAACACGGCGTGAAGATTCCGATGCAGCCGTAGCGCGGGTGCGCTCCCCGAAAACGTATGCCCCGACAACTCGTAGAATGCGTTCCGAATTTTTCCGAAGGCCGCGATGCGGCCAAGATGGAAGCCATCGTTGCGGCGATCACGGCGGTGCCGGAGGTGACACTGCTCGATCGCGAAGCGGACGCGGATCATAACCGCTCCGTGCTGACCTTCGTGGGACCACCGGCGGCGGTCGCTGAGGCTGCTTTGCGCGGAGTGGAAAAAGCTGTCGAGCTGATCGACCTTACAAAACACCAGGGCGCCCATCCGCGCATCGGCGCGGCCGACGTTGTGCCGTTCATCCCGATTGAGGGTTTCACGGTGGAGGAATGCGTGCGCCTGGCCGAGCGAGTGGGCGGTGAGATTTGGAACCGGCTCAAGGTGCCGGTTTACCTGTATGAAGCCGCGGCCCGGCGCCCGGAGCGTGTCAACCTGGAGAACATTCGTCGCGGGCAATTCGAAGCGCTGGTCAAAGAAATGGGCACGGAGGCGGGACGGGCGCCGGATATCGGCGAGCCGGTATGCCATCCGACGGCCGGTGCGGTCGTGTTGGGGGCACGCAAGTTTCTCATCGCATACAACGTCAACCTGGGCACGCCGGATGTGAACATCGCCAAGCGGATCGCCAAGACCATCCGATTTTCGAGCGGCGGTTTCCGCTTCGTCAAATCGATGGGCGTGATGCTGGCATCGCGCAACCTGGCGCAGGTTTCGATCAACCTGACCGATTTCGAACAGACCCCGCTGCACCTGGTTTTCGAAACCGTGCGGCGCGAGGCGGAGCGATACGGCGTGCCGGTGGTGGGCAGTGAAATCGTGGGACTGATTCCACGCAAGGCGATCGAAATGGCGGCGGAATATTTTCTGCGGACCGAGAATTTCCGCCCGGAGCTGGTGCTGGAGAATCGCATCGCGGACGCGGTAGCTGCGCACGGCGGGTTGCCGGAGTTTCTGGACGCGCTGGCGGCGGGCACGGCCACGCCCGGCGGCGGCAGCGCTGCGGCAGCGGCAGCGGCGATGGGCGCTGCTTTGGGAGCGATGGTTTCGCGCCTCGCGAAACTGGACCCTGCCGCGTTTGAAGACGACCGCGCCTTTTTCACGGCGGCCGTGGATCGCGACGCCGCAGCGTTCCAGCACGTGATGGTGGCGTTCAAACGCCCGAAGAGCGAGCGATCGCCGTTCGTGGAAGAGGCGCTGCACGGCGCAGCGCTGGTGCCGCTGGAAGTGTTGGAGCGCGCCGCAGCGATGGGCGCGCGCCTGGAAAGACTGGCGGTGCCAGCGCGGTTCGCTTCCGATGTCGCAGTGGCCAAGGCGCTGACCGCAGCGGCGAAGACCGGCGCACTGGAAAACGTACGCATCAACCTGGACAGCATCGGGGACGCAGCGTTCAAAACTGTGGTGGAAGCGCGGCTGGGCCGACTGAACTAAGCCGCACATTAAGACCAAGACAGGATTGGCCACGGATGAACACAGATAAACACGGATAAGATCAAGAAAGATCGATTCTGAACTCATTTCTCTTATCTGTGTTTATCTGTGTTCATCTGTGGCTCAGACTCTTTATGACAGATCTCGTCATCGTCAATTGCCGGCAACTGGTCACCTTGGCCGGGCCGGCGCGGGCGCGCACGGGCGCGGAAATGCGCGAACTCGCGGTCATTCCGGATGGCGCACTGGTGGCGCGCGACGGTCGCATTCTGATGGTGGGGACGCGCGCGGAAATCGAGCGCGTGGCTGCGGCGGATTCGGAGATGGTGGACGCGGGCGGCCGCATCATGCTGCCGGGCTTCGTGGACGCGCACACACACCCGGTTTTCGCCGGCAACCGCGCGGACGAATTCGACCTGCGCGCGGAGGGCGCCACGTATGCCGAAATCGCCGCGTGCGGCGGTGGCATCCGCTCCACCGTGCGGCGCACGCGCGAGGCTGGCGCGGCGGATTTGCTGGCCACGGCGCGCCGCTACCGCTCGTGGTTCCTGCGCGGCGGGACCACTACCATCGAAGCCAAGTCCGGCTACGGGCTGACGTTGGCCGACGAGCTCAAGATCCTGCATGTGATTCGCGATTTGGGCGCGGAAGGCAGCCTGCGCGTAGCGTCGACATTCCTCGGCGCGCATGAAGTGCCCGACGAGTACCGCGATCGCAGGAGCGATTACATACGCCTGCTCATCGAAGAAATGTTGCCCGCGGTTTGGCGCGAGGGGCTGGCAGAATCGTGCGACGTGTTCTGCGAGCCGTCGGTCTTTCCGGTGGAAGAGGCACGTGGCATTCTGATGGCGGCGCGCGCGCTCGGCTTCCGCATACGCATGCACGCCGACCAGTTCAGTGCCGATGAAGGATCACTGCTGGCTGCAGAGGTGGGTGCCGATACGGCCGATCATCTGGAAGCGACTACGGAGCGCGGTTGGGCGGCGCTGGCCGCCGCGGGCGTGCAGCCGGTTCTGCTGCCAGCTTCGGCGTGCTGCCTCGGTTCTGGCCGGTACGCGGCGGCACGGCAGATGATCGAGTGCGGTCTCGCGGTGACGCTCGGGACCGATTTCAATCCCGGATCGTCGCCCACCACTTCCATGCCGCTGGCGTTGTCATTGGCTGTAACGCAAATGAAAATGACTTGCGCCGAAGCCATCACCGCGGCGACCATCAACGGCGCGTACAGCCTGCGGCGCGGCGGTAGCGTGGGGTCGCTCGAAGAAGGCAAGTTGGCCGATCTCGCAATTCACGATTGTTGCGACTACCGTGAGCTCGCGTACTTTTTCGGCCGCGACACAGCGCGCGCGGTCTATATCGGCGGCGTGCGGCAAGTCATCGAATAAAGGCGCCACACGGTCCAAGCCCTTTCGATGGAACAATTCGCTTCCCTGCCCTGCCCCCTATCGGCGGTTTTCCTCAACTTTTTTTGAATGCGTGCGATCAAAACCGCGGATTCCATCGTCTATTAATAAGAGCCCCGTAGAATTGCATTAGATGGAACGCCACGTGAAAAAGCTCGCGCAACTTCGTGCCCGCACCGACCGGCAACTGGTGGAACTGATTTCCGCCAAGCTGGATCGCGGATTCGCGTATGCGCGCGTGCTGGCGGCACGGGATTCCGGAGCGTCGCGGCCAATGTCGAGGGAGTTCCTGCAGCGCGCGGAGGAGGCTTGGCACGAAGCCAATCATTTGCTGCCGGCGCTCGGCGGCAATGTCGGAACGGACCGCGCCGCCCTGCTTCGCCGCGCCGGAGTTCTGCGCGAGGTACTGGACCAGTTCGCGGCGGACGCGTTGCCAATCCGGCGAGCGGCCGGTTTCTAGAGCGGCGCAAGAGCGGAGCGCAGAGCCCAGCGCGCACCACTCCGTAAGTTCCGCGCCAGACGCCAGCCAGGCCCGGCCTAGTCCAGCAATTCCACGCGATACTCTTCAATCACCGGATTGGCGAGGACATCGTGAGCGATGATCTCGATATCTTTCCGGGCTTGTTCGCGCGTCACTCCGCTGGCGATGGCGATATCGAAGAACTTGCCCTGGCGCACATCCTCGATGGCCGGATAACCGAGGCCTTGGAGCGCCGCACGCACCGTCTTGCCCTGTGGATCGAGCACCGTGGTCTTTAAGGAAACAAAAACGCGAGCTTTCATGGAGAACTTCGATTATAACCGGCGGCGGCGGCTTCGCGCTGATCCAGACTTCGCATCCCGGCGAGTCCTGACGCCCAGTTTAATCGCCGACGACCGCTCCTCGAAGGCTGTGGCTCTGAACGCGCCGCTCAATTCAGCAGCCGCCCCTGCCGCATATAGGCCGGCGTGTCCAAATCTTCCAAATCGAATTCGATCGACCCGTCTTCTGCGGCGGGCGCTGCCGTCTGCTCAACCTGAGCGGGCAGCGCGGCGGCCGGCTCGGGTAGCTCCAGGGCCGGCGGTGGAATCGGCTCGGGGTCGGCTCCCAGCGAGCGCACTCGAATCACCCCGCCTGGCCGGCGCTCCGACACCATTGATTGCTCCGCCACGGCCGCCTGTTCGGGCTGGAACCCGGTGGCGATCACGGTGATCTTTACCGCGTCGGCGAGGCTCTCGTTGAGAATCACGCCGAAGTTGATCTGCGCATCCTCGCATCCGGCCGCCTCGCGAATGATGGAACACGCCTCGTTCACTTCGTGCAGCCCCAGCCGGCTGGAGCCGGTGATGTTGATGAGGATGCCCTTGGAACCGGCGATGCGCGAGTCTTCGAGCAGCGGGCAACTGATGGCCTGCCGCGCCGCATCCACCGCCGCCTTTTCGCCGCGTCCCACCGCGGTGCCCATCATCGCGTAACCCATGCCAAGCATGGTGGCCTTGATGTCGGAGAAGTCGCGGTTGATCAACCCGGGCGTGGTGATGATGTCGCTGATGCCCTGTACCGCCTGCCGCAGCAGGTCGTCCGCCACCTTAAACGCCTCGAAGAAACTGGTGCCGCGCGGCACCAGCGCCAGCAGCCGGTCGTTGGGAATGGCGATCACCGTATCCACCGCCGCCGCCAATCTGCGCAGCCCCTCTTCGGCCAGCCGCATGCGCCGCGGGCCTTCGAAGCCGAATGGCTTGGTCACCACGGCCACCGTCAGGGCGCCCATTTCCTTGGCCAGGCTGGCAATCACCGGCGCGGCGCCGGTTCCGGTTCCGCCACCCAGTCCGGCAGTGACGAATACCATATCGGCGCCCTGCAGCACCTCCAGAATGTGGTCGGTGTTTTCGAGCGCGGCCTGCTGGCCCACTTCCGGGTCCGCGCCCGCGCCCAGCCCTCTGGTGAGTTTCGGCCCCAGTTGCACTTTGTGGGGAACTTCGACCGCGGCCAGCGCCTGCAGGTCCGTGTTCATCACCGAAAACTCAACGCCCTCCACGCCTTCCCGCACCATCCGTGCCACGGCGTTGCAGCCGCCGCCGCCCACGCCAACCACCTTGATCCGGGTCCCCTGGTGCGATTCTTCCGCGATCTCGTATTTGAAATCGTCGTTCTGCGAATCCATCAGCCCCATTTTCGTCTTCGCCTCCTGCTACAGAATCCTGCTCAACCAGCCCACCGCAGCCCGCTGCCGCTCGGTCTGCTCCTTCAATTTTGCCGAGTACATCGCCAGGCCGGCCGCGGTGCACCATTCCGGATCGTCCATCATCGCCGGCCAATCGTCAATTCCCACCGCGATACCGAATCGCGACTGGCAGCCCAACTCGTCCGCCGCCACTTCCAGGATCTCCGCCAGCTTAGCTCCCCCGCCGGACAGGAAGACACCGCCGAGCAGCGACTGCTCCATGCCCACACGCGCCAGTTCGCCGCGCACCAGTTGAAACAGCTCGCGAGCTCGCGATTCCAGGATCAGATCAACGTGCCGCTTGGGCGCCTGACGCGGCTTTTGGCCCTCCGGCACGGGCAGTTCTACGCACATATTCTCGAGCGATTCCTTGGCATTCGCACTCCCGTACTCGCTCTTCACCCGCTCGGCCTCGACCGGGCCGACGCACAGCCCGCGTGCCAGATCGCTCGAAAAGTGGCAGCCGGAAACCCGCACGCCCGAAGCGAGGCACATGACCTCGTCGTAGTACACCACCAGGGACGTGGAGTCGGCGCCGATGTCCACCAGCGCCACGCCCTCGCGCCTCTCCTCGGGCTGCACCGCCGCGTACCAGGCCGCCTGCGCCTCGAAGACCGTATCTTCCACCACCAGGTGGGCCTGGTTTACCGCTCCCACCAGGGCGCTGTGTTCGCGCACCGAGGCTGTCACCAGATGAACGTTCAGCTCCAGCCGCGCCGCCGCCGTCCCCAGCGGATCGCGGTGGCCCGGATGATCGTCCACCACGAAATCCTGCGGGAACAGTTGCAGCACCATGCGGTCTTCCTGCAACCGGACGCGCGTGGCGTGGGCCAGCGCGCGATTCACGTCGCGCTGCGCCACCTCGCGCGTATAGCCAAG
>CAZFOP010000256.1:0-5957 GCA_964520085.1 uncultured Solibacteraceae bacterium
CAAAGGAGATTGAAACGTGCCCAGAGTCAAACGTGGTACCCATCGCAAGGATGCCCGGAAGAAGACGCTCAAACAGGCGTCGGGCTATTTCCTTACTAAGAGCAAGCTGAACCGCGCCGCGCAAGAGGCGGTCGAGCGCGGGCTGAAGTTTGCATACGTTGGGCGCAAGAACAAGAAGCGCGAGTTTCGCGCGCTGTGGATCGTGCGCATCAATGCCGCCTGCCGCGCGGCGGGCATATCGTACAGCAAATTCCTGAACGGGCTGAAGGCCGCCCGTGTGGAACTGAACCGCAAGGTGCTGGCCGACGTGGCGCTGCACGACGATGCGGCGTTCCAGCAACTGGTTTCCGTGGCCAAGACCGCGCTTGAGGTGAAGGATTCCGCCCGCGCGGCGCTCGAGAAGAAATGACGCCCACCGACCAGCCGGACGCACTAGCCAGCCTGGAGGATCGCATCCAGCAGGCGGTTCAACTGGTGGTCCGTCTGCGCCAGGAAAAGGACGCGGCGCTGTCGCTGGCGGCCGAGGCGCGGGCGGAATCCGGGCGGCTGACGGACGAACTCGCGGCGCTACAGGCCGAGCGCAAACAGGTGCGTAGCCGCATCGAAAAGCTGCTCGAACAGATCGACCAGTTGAGCAACCCATAGCGTATACTGCTTGGTGGAGCGAAGCATGGAAAGCCCTCCTCCCGAAAAACAGACGGTGCGGGTTACCATCCTGAACCGGCAGTACACACTGCGCGCCGCCGGCGATCCCAGGGATATCGAACGCATGGCGGCGCAGTTGGACGATCTGATGCTGGCGATTGCCGCCAAAGCGCCCAGTGCCGATTCCACTCACATCGCGGTGCTGGCCTGCTTGCACCTGGCCGATAAGCTGAACGCCTTGGAGCGGGAGATGGAGACGCTGCGCCGCAGCGTGAACCGGACGTCCGACAAATGCCGCGGCATGATCGAGGAGTTGATTCGCTCGGCGGGAGAAGACGGATGACGCCGCGCGTTTTGATGGGCCTGGCGGCTGCGCTGGCGGTGGCGGCGGCGCCGGCGCTCGACGATGAAATCGCGCAGTGGCGCCAAGCGCGCGCGGCGGCGCTGCAAGCCGAAGGCGGATGGCTCACCGTGGCCGGTCTCTTCTGGCTGCATGAGGGCGCCAACGCTTTTGGCAAAGACCCAGCCAACGAAATCGTGCTGCCCGATGGGCCGGCGCAGGCCGGCGTGTTCGAACTGCGGGCCGGCGCGGTGTCGGTGACGATGAAAGCCGAGGGCACGCACCGCGAATTGAAGCCGGACTCGGCCGACGTCGTAAAGGTAGGTCGCCTCAGCCTGCTCCCGATCCGGCGCGGCGACCGGCTTGGCATCCGTCTGAAAGACCCCGACAGCGCTGCCCGCAAGGCGTTTCACGGTCTGGACTATTTTCCCGCCAGCGAGGCCTACCGCGTGACGGCGCGCTGGGTGGCCGAGCCGCGCGAGATACCCATTCTCAACGTTCTCGGCCAGACCGAGTCTTCCCAGTGTCCCGGCTACGCCGCGTTCCGCATTGGCGGCACGGACGTGCGCCTCTACCCGATTCTGGAATCGCCGGATGCACAGGAGTTGTTCTATATCTTTCGCGACCAGACCAGCGGCCGGGAAACCTATCCAGCCGGACGCTTCCTCTATTCACCCCTGCCCAAAGACGGCCAAGTCGTGCTAGATTTCAACAAGGCCGTGAATCCGCCCTGCGCTTTTACGGATTACGCAACTTGCCCGCTGCCGCCGCCGGAGAATCGCTTGCCGGTGCGGATTGAGGCGGGTGAGAAGAAGTATCATTAAATTCGTTTCAGGTCGCGTCCTTCGCCATAACTCGAACGGCTCGGCCGGTGTTGAAGACAACAGGAGGATAAAACACTAAATTATGAAGCTGACCATCGTTCTTGCCGCTGCGGCCGCCCTCGCCGTTTCGGTCGTAGCGTCCGCGGACACGCCGGGACGCCATCCGCGCTACATACACGCGCGGAGCGATCTCCGCACCGCGCAGTGGCTCCTGCGCGTGAATGACGAACCCAACGTCATGCGGCACTTAAGGCATGCGGATGATGAAATCGAAGCCGCCGTGCACGAAATCGATCGCGCCGCGGTGATGGACCGCAAGGACATCTTCGACCATCCGTCGATCGATCACAGCCTGGACCGTCCCGGCCGAATCCATAAAGCTCTGGAATTGCTAAGAGCCGCCCGCGCCGATATCGGCCGTGAGGAAGACAACCCGAACGCTGTCGGTTGGCGCGACCTCGCGTACCGGCATATCGACGGCGCGATCGATCAACTGAAACGCGCGGTGCGCGATCTGCACTTCGATCACTGGGAAGGTTACTAGGTCTTTCGCTTCGCCGGTCGCGGCTCTGATTGCTTTTCGGAGCCGCGACCGTGAGGGGGCGGGGATTGCGGTTGTCGCTCGACCTACCCTCGACAAACCAATCCGTGCATCCGTGTTGCATTCGCTACAATAGGCTCCGTGGCTGAAGCGCGCGTGGACTTTCGTGAGACGCTGGCGAAGGTCGCCATCTTCTCCGGCCTCACAGATTTCGAGTTACAATTCCTAGCCGAACGCGCCGTGCCGCGCCAGTTCGCTCCCGGAGAAATGGTTTTCGGTGAAGGCGAAGCGTGCGCTGGGTTATACGTGGTGGAGCGCGGAAACATCCGCATCTTTAAGACTTCGTCCGGTGGCCGCGAACAAGTGCTCAGCATTGATGGGCCGGGCAACTCCGTCGCGGAAGTTCCGGTTTTCGACGGCGGCAGTTATCCTGCCTCGGGATCGGCCGTGGATCACGCCACGCTGCTGTTTGTCGGGAAGCAGGATTTCCAGGCTCTCTGTCTGACCCACCCCGAAGTCGCCCTCAAGGTGCTCCGCGTGGTCGGCGCCCGCTTGCGAAAGCTGGTGGGGATCATCGAAGAGCTCTCTTTCACCACCGTCCGACACCGTCTGGCGTCCTTTCTACTGCGCCTGGCCCAGCGCGAGGGAACTCCGTCGGCGGCGGGCGTGGAGTTCTCTCTGCCGGGCAGCAACCAGGAACTGGCAGCGCAACTCGGCACTGTCCGCGAGTTGGTCTCCCGCAATCTCTCCCGCTTGCAGGCCGAAGGCCTTCTCAAACTGGAAGGACGCCGCGCCAGTATCCCCGATCTGAAGTCGTTCGAAGCCGAACTGGACCCCGCCGATTAAGGACCGCTCGCTAAACGGCCAGTTCAATCGCCGGCAAGCGCTCCCTGACGGTCGCCGCTCCGGGCGCGCATACGGAGCCGCGACCGTCAGGGAGCGGTTGATACAGTCGTTACGGAACAAGCGGTAAGCTGGCCATCGCTGCCTCGCCTGAGCCTGTAGCCCCTGTGACATAAGTCATATCAGAGCCCTGCCCGTCCGGAGTACGCTCGATACATCGAGGAGAAGAAACATGAGCGTAACGACGGAAAAGACGGTAGGCGAACTGGCGTTGGAAAACCCGGGTGCGACTCGCGTGTTTGAAAAGTTGTGCATCGACTACTGTTGCGGGGGCGGGCAGACGTTGGAACAGGCGTGCCAGGCTGCACACGTATCCATCGGGCAGGTAACGGACTTGCTCGCTGCGGCGAGCCAGGCGGCATCGACGGCCGCGTCCGCCCGCAACTGGCAGGCCGAGCCACTATCCGAATTGATCGCGCACATCCTAAGCAAGCACCACGCCTATACGCGCGAGGAAATCGCGCGTCTGAGTCTGCTGTTCGACAAGGTGTGTGCGGTGCACGGCAAGAACCATCCCGAATTGCTGAGCCTGCGCGAGGTCTTCAGCGGCCTCGCCGAAGAACTGACGACCCACCTGATGAAGGAGGAGATGGCACTCTTCCCATACATCCTGCGCATGGAAGAGGCCGTGGTGGCGAAAGAACCCGTGCTGCCGCCGCCCTTCGGCACTGTGCGCAATCCGGTGGCAATGATGATGCACGAACACGACGGAGCCGGCAACGCGCTGCGCAGCATGCGCGAAATCGCCAACGGCTACGCCGCCCCGCCCGATGCTTGCATCAGTTTTCAAACGCTCTACCAGACATTGGCCGCTCTCGAAGCCGACTTGCACCAGCACATCCATCTCGAAAACAATCTTCTCTTCCCGCGCGCGATCGAGATGGAGCAGGCACACTGAGGCGCATGGGGAGACCAGTGGCCGCCACCACCGTACCGCCGATCCAGATCCGCAAGAAGCTGGTGAAGCGCGCCGGCAAGGACCGTTCGCAAGCGTGGCGCCATGCCTTCCAGCTTGTCTTCCTGGCGCTCAACGTCTGGATCGGCGTCCAGTTCTATCTGTTCGTCCGTTACTACGAAACTGGCGGCCGGTCCGTGTACGCCAACCGTCCGCCTGGCGTCGAAGGCTGGCTGCCGATTGGCTCGCTGATGAACCTCAAGGTGCTGCTGCTCTCCGGCAGCGTGCCCGCGCTTCACCCTGCCGGCATGTTTTTGCTGATCGCATTTCTGGCCGCATCATGGATCTTTCGCAAGAGCTTTTGCGGCTGGTTGTGCCCTGTGGGAACCGTTTCCGAGTATTTGTGGCGCATGGGCCGCCACGCGTTTGGGCGCAACTTCCGCTTGGCGCGCACTCTCGATATCGCGCTGCGCAGCATGAAGTACATGCTGCTGGGACTGTTTCTCTACGCCGTCGGCTCAATGCCGGTCCCTGCGATTCGCGCTTTTCTCAGCGGCCCCTTCGGCGTGGTGGATGACGTGAAGATGCTCAATTTCTTCCGCTTCCTGGGTGTGACAGGCTCCATCGTGATCGCGATCCTCATAGCCGCTTCTGCTTTCATTCAAAACTTCTGGTGCCGCTATCTGTGCCCATACGGGGCGCTCATGGGGCTCGCCGCGCTGGCCAGCCCTTTGCGAATTCACCGCGATCCCTACTTGTGTATCGATTGCGCGAAGTGCGCCAAGGCTTGCCCCAACGCGCTGCCGGTGGACGGCCTCGTCACGATCCGTTCCGCCGAATGCACCGCGTGCCTGGAATGCGTCGCCGTCTGCCCCGCGGCCGACGCGCTATGCTTCTCGGCGTCCCGTGCGAAACGAGTCCCCGCATGGGCCGTGGCCGCCGGGATCGCCGCGATTTTCCTCGGCGTCTGCGGCTACGCCCGCCTCACCGGTCATTGGCACACCAATGTTCCCAGTAGCACCTGCTTCGATCTGATCCCGCGCGCCAACGAATTCACCCATCCCTGATCGCGCCGCAACACGCTACCGCTGCACAAACAGCAGCCCCACTAGTTTCTTGCCGTCGGCTACCGCACGCGTCCACGTGTCTTTGCACACAAGCCCGCGCGCCGCGAAGGCCTCGATCAACTCCTCGCGCGGCACCAGAGTCGGATGCGCGATCTCGAGCGCCTTGGCAAGCGAAGGCGGAATCTGCCGGCCGGGTGTGATAGCCGAGGCCATACCCTCCGGATTCTCCTGCATGACGATGCCGCACGCCGCGGGGCGCAGCCCGGCCATCGCCTCCACACCCCAACGCCAATCGATGTGCTCAAGTAGCAGCGTCGCCATTAGCAGATCCGGCGCAGGTTCGATCGTCGTCCGCTCGATGTCGTCTTCGAGGATGGTGGCTGTAAGGCCGCTCCGCTCAAGGCGCTCCGAGAGGCGCGCAAGGAACGCCGGGTTCAGGTCCGTAAACGTCAATCGGAACGGCCGCAAGAGCGCGGGGTCGATCAAGTCGAGCATCTGCCCGGTTCCGGCGCCGGCGATCACCACGCGGCCACCGGCGGGCGGCGCGGCGGAAAGGAGCATCAGACAGGCAAGTTCGGCGCCGGCCTGAGCTTGCCCGATCGCGGCCAGGTGCTGGTCCAGATCGTACCCAGTGACGATCTCGGTCCAAGCGCGGCGGAGGCTCGTATCCATTTGATTCGAAGGAGGTGGTGGCGGCGCGCAGACTCGAACTGCGGACCTACGGATTATGAGACCGTCGCTC
>CAZFOP010000257.1:0-5916 GCA_964520085.1 uncultured Solibacteraceae bacterium
TCACATTAGCAGAGCTTCCGCCGGTCTTTCCGAAACCTAACTTGGACAAGCCTGATGATGGCCCTGCGCCTACACAACTCCATACAGCTCCAGCAGTCGCGCCACGTTTTGTCGCAGGTCGAATCGGTCTTCCACCGCGCGCCGCCCGCGGACGCCCATCTGGTGCCGCAATTCACCATCTCTCAACAGGCGCAGAATCCTGTCCGCGGCTTCGGCGGGCCGGCGCCGGCCAACCAGGTAGCCGGAAACGCCGTCTTCGACGATCTCCGGAATGCCGCCCACCCGCGTCGCCACCACCGGCCTGGAGCAGGCCATGGCCTCCGCGATCATCCAGCCGAACGCCTCCTGCCAGCGTGACAATTGGCAGACTACATCGGCTGCCTGGTAAACCCCGCTGGCGAGAGGGTCTTCGAGCAAACCCGCCCAGGTGCAGTGGTCCGCCATGCCGGCCGCTGCGGCGCGTGCCATGTATTCCGTGCGATGCGCGCCTTCGCCAGCCAGCACGAACTGCACGTTCGGGTTCTCCGCGAGCACCAGCCGCGCAGCCTCGATCAGATCCTCGACGCCTTTCTCCGGGATCATCCAGCACACCTGGAGCACGATGGCGATACGCTCGGGAATCTGGTGCCGCTGACGGAACCGGCCGGCGTCGCCCGGGGTTCGCGACAAATCCACGCCGTTATAAATCCGCTCGATGCGCCGCCGCGGAACCAGACCGTAGGTTCCGCTCGAGAGCGCATTGTAGTCGCTCACCGCGATCAGACCGGTGAGCGGCCAGTTTAGCGTGCGTGCGATAGCGATCTTCCACCACGCCGCGCGTTGCAATTCAGAGCCTTCCGCGCGGGAGATGTGATCGGTCAGGAAATTCCGGCGGACCGGGTGCAGCCTCGCCAGCCACGGGTATGGGCTGAGTTGCGGTGTAAAGTGCATGTGCAGGATCGCCGGACGATATTTCCGCAACAGCCTGGACATGTCGCGGAGTGCGCTCCAGCCAAGGTTGCCGATGCCTGGCAGCCGGTCGATCGAAACGCCCGGCGCGTCAAGAAAGCGGGCAACGTTTTCCGGAGGTGCATCGGAGAAGCACAGCACGCTTTTCCAGCCCGCGGCGTTCAGTTGCAGGGCAAGCTCGCGCGCGAACATCTCCACGCCGCCTACACGCTGCGGATTGACGGCGAACGCGGAGAGAACCGTGCCCGCCAATCAGATGCTCCCCTCGCCCGGTCGCGGTTCCGCGTTCGATGCGATCGCGGGAAGGCTGCCGGCGGCGTCGCCGGCGAGGCAGCATCGTCCCTCCCAGTAGCGCGTGCGCCGCTGCCATATCTGGCGAACGGGCGCATCCTTGATGTTGCCGGCGGGTGGGCGATGGCTACAGATGGTAACGTCGCCGTTGCTTTGGAACTGCAGCATCGTCAGCGCGGCGCAAAGAGGCCTCTTCTGTTCCGCGATGTGAGCCTGCGTGAGCCGCTGCATCCCGGCTGGATCCAGAAAATACCGGATCATGGCTTCGAGGTGCTCTTCGGAGTTGGCGATGT
Source organism: uncultured Solibacteraceae bacterium (assembly GCA_964520085.1). GTDB lineage: Bacteria > Acidobacteriota > Terriglobia > Bryobacterales > Bryobacteraceae > Bog-375. The sequence continues at coordinate 1,533 of CAZFOP010000257.1, forward strand.
GCAGCCCGCTGCGCTTGAGCTGCACCAGTTCGCGCACTGCGCGCAGGGCGGCCTTTGGATCGCGCGGCCAGGTCGGACTGGTCACGAACCAGGTCGGGTCTTCGGCGGTATTGTAGTTCTGTTCGATTGGCTGGTACAAAACCTCCATCCCTTCGCGTGTGGCGTAGCGGGCCACCTCGCCCAGAGAATCGAGGTTCTGCTCCATGATTACGGTTTTCAGCAGAATCCGGTAGCCGAGCTTACGCAGGCTCCTGATCCGAAGCAGCGTCTCGATGGTCTGGTCGGTGTGGTCGAAGAAATCCTCTCTTCCGCGAATCAGCGAATGCACAGAGCCAATTCCGTCCACCGAAATGGTGATCCGGGAAGGCCCGGCCAGAGCGAGTTGCTCGATTTTCGCCTGGTCCTTCCAGTATCCGTTGGTGAGGAACTCGAGCGAGAACCCGCGCGACGTCGCGTGCGCGGCCAACTCGATGCTGCAGGGATTGAGCAGCGCTTCGCCACCGGTGAAAACCAGCGATACCGGCCCCAGCCAGGAACGTAAGCCGTCGAGAACCCGCAACCATTGGGCGGTGCTGGGCGAGTCCTCGTCGCCCATGTTCTTCCAAATGTCGCAGTGGATGCAGCGGGCGTTGCACCGCTCCGTCAGCAGGAACATGATCGAGACGGGACGGCAGCGAGCCGCGAACCGGCCGCTGGCGAAAGTCCGCAGGCGGTAATTCACGCCCTCGTAGAGCCTTCGATAAACCGCGCCCGGCTGGAACGCCATCACTTCCCTATCGATATTTTCACTTACGGCAGCACGGCCGCCGCGCCCGGCAGCGCATTTGGCGCCAATCCCGCGGCGATTCCGGAGGCGACTCTTACGAGCCCACCACGCCAGTGAGCGGGCTACTGGCGCTGGCGTATAGCTTCTTTTGCATGCGGCCGGCTTCGAAAGCCAGTCGGCCGGCTTCGACGGCGAGCTTCATGGCGCGGGCCATTTTTTCGGCGTCGTCGGCCAGGGCGATGGCGGTATTCATGAGGACGCCATCGGCGCCCAGTTCCATGGCGATGGCCGCATCGGAGGCGGTGCCCACCCCGGCATCGACAATCATCGGGACTTCGGTGATTATCTCGCGCAGAATGCGCAGGTTGGTTGCGTTCTGGACACCGAGGCCCGAGCCGATCGGCGCGGCCAGCGGCATCACGGCGGCGGCGCCGGCATCGATCAGGCGGCGCGCATTCACCACATCGTCATTGGTATAGGGCAGCACCACGAAGCCTTCTTTGACCAACACACGCGTGGCCTCCAGCAGGCCGGCGTTATCCGGGAAGAGCGTCTTCTCGTCGCCGATGACTTCGAGCTTGATCCAATTGGAGAGGCCCACTTCGCGCGCCAGCATCGCCGTGCGGATGGCGTCGTCGGCGGTGTAACAGGCGGCGGTGTTGGGCAGGATGAAGATCTTCGTGCGATCGATAAAGTCGAGCAGCGATTCCTTGGATTTGTCGGTGAGATTGACGCGGCGCACGGCCACGGTGACCATGTCGGCGCCGGTGGCCTGGTGGCAGCGCTGCATTTCCTGGAACGTGCGATACTTACCGGTGCCCACGATGAGGCGGGAGCGAAATTCGCGGCCGGCGATAGTGAATGATTGCGGCATGTTCATATTGTAGCGGGGCGGACGGCGTGTGGCATCGCGCGCGACCGCGGCAGGAACGCATACCTGAATTCGGGAAGATCCTGTCGGAATTCATTCAGAAAACAAAGCACGTAGATCTGTACTCCGGCAGATCTCGCCGGAATTGGCCTCGCGCGGCATGGCGGGGAGCGGAACAAGCCGGGACTGCGCCACGTTAGCATTATGAGTGAATCCGATGCGAAAATCCGTGCAAGTCACCCTGACCGTGGCCGCCGGCGTGGCGCTGGCCGCCTGCGGGCCAAACTCGGCGGAGCGAGCGAACCCTTGCAACGCCGCCACATTCAGCGAACAGGCATGCCAGGACGCTATCGCCAAGGGTGGCTATTATTGGAACGGGGCTTGGTTTCCGATGCACTATTCGCATCCATATCCGTATTATTACGGCAGTTACCAAGCTTACATCGCGAACGGCGGCACGGTGACCGCTGCGCCGGCCGGCGCCTATAGCCAGTCGGCGGGATCGGCCGAGCGCGGCGGGTTCGGCGAAGCGGGCGCCGCGCATGGCGAAGGAGCGGGGGAATAATGCGGCGGGTGGAAGCGGAGCCACGCGGAAACTGGCAAAAGAAGGTCGAGGAAGTGGGCCTGATCTGGCACACCGGCGACCAGGTCTACTGGAACGAATCGGCATTCTACGAGTTCACGGCCAAGGAAGTGGATGCGCTCGAGGCGGCCACCAACGAGCTCGAAACGATGACCCTGGCTGCGGCACAGCACATCATCGACAACAAGCTCTACGCGCAGATGGGCATTCCGCGGATCGCCGTGCCGCTGATCGAGGCATCGTGGGAAGCCAAGCCGCCGTCACTGTATGGCCGCCTCGACCTGGCCTACGACGGCGCGAACCCGCCCAAGCTACTCGAATACAATGCCGACACGCCCACCTCGCTGCTGGAAGCGGCGGTGGCGCAATGGTATTGGCTACAAGACCAGTTTCCCAAGCGGGACCAGTTCAACTCCCTCCACGAGCGCCTGGTCGCGCTCTGGAAAGAGCTGACGCCCGCCCTGCCCGGCGGCCGCGTGGACTTCTGTTCGATGGACAACCGCGAGGACGGCATGACGGTGGCTTACCTCCAGGACACCGCGCAGCAGGCCGGCTTGCGGGCTTCCTGCTTCCCCATCGGCGAAATCGGCTGGAACGGCCGGGCGTTCGTGGGACCCAACGACGCGCCGCTCGAATCGGTCTTCAAGCTGTACCCGTGGGAATGGATGACGAGAGACGCCTTCTCCCGGCACCTCGCCGCGGCGCCCACCATCTGGATCGAACCGGCCTGGAAAATGCTGCTGTCCAACAAGGGGCTGCTTCCGATTCTTTGGCAGCTCTATCCGCGGCACCCGTACCTGCTGGAGGCCAGTTTCGACGGTCCCGGGCTGATGATGAACTGGGTCAAAAAGCCGCTGCTCGGCCGGGAGGGCGCCAACATCACCTGGCACCAGCCGGGGCAGGACATCGAAACCGGCGGCCCTTATGGCGCGGAGGGATTCGTCTACCAGGCGATGGCGCCGCCGAAGACTTTCGGCGGCAAATACTCGGTGCTGGGCAGTTGGGTTATCGGGCACGTTGAGGGCAACGCCGCCGGCGGCATGGGCGTACGGGAATCCGCCACGCCGATCATCGGGAATCTCAGCCAGTTCGTGCCGCATCTGTTTGACTAAGGAGAACCGCGGCCGAGCCGGCCGAAACGATTATGAGCCAGATTCACGCTTTGGCCGCCACGGAGGCGAACGGCCTCTTTCAGCCGTTCTCATGCGATCCGGGACCGCTCGGTGACGAGCAGGTGGAAATTGCAATCGCGTATTGCGGAGTCTGCCATTCGGATCTTTCGATGCGCAATAACGAGTGGCAATTCACGCAATATCCGTTCGTGCCCGGCCACGAGGCGATTGGCAAGGTGGTGGCAGTGGAGCCGCACGCCAAGGCGGTGAGCGGTTCGCCTTCGGGCTCGCCCGCGGCTGTGGCGAGGATGCTCGAATTCGCCGCGCGCCACGGCATCGCGCCGGTGGTGGAAGCTTTTCCCATGAGCCAGGCCAACCAGGCGCTAGAGCACCTGGAAGCGGGCAAGGCGCGCTACCGCATCGTGCTCAAGAACGATCTTGGATGATGGCTGGCGGCGGAAGGTGCCGCCGCCACCCAACTCACCTGCCGCCTCCCCGAGGCGCCCAATCCCATTTCGCGGTTTCCAGTCTCTACAATATTTACGGCCGCCATTCGTCTACCTGAGTGGATGGATGGGCAGTTGAGCATGACGTCGATGGCCGAGCAAGACAGTCAAATCTCGGAAGTCATCGCGGAAGAGCGATCGCGGCTTCGCAGTTTCATTCGCAAGCGGGTGCCAAACGAAGCCGACGTGGAAGATCTGCTCCAGGAGGTCTTCTACGAACTGGTGGAAGCCCATCGCCTGCTGATGCCGATTGACTACGTGACCGGCTGGCTTTTTCGGGTCGCGCGCAATCGCATCACGGACCTTTTCCGTAAGAAGAGGCCGGAGAACTTCACCGATCGAGCGGTCAGGGACGAAGAAGGCGAACTGCTGCGGATCGAAGATCTGTTGCCATCGCCCGATGCCGGGCCGGAAGCGCTCTACTTCCGCAACCTGCTTCTGGATGAGCTGAAACTGGCGCTCGGCGAGTTGCCGGCCGAGCAGCGCGAAGTGTTCGTCGCTCACGAACTGGAGGGGCGCAGTTTCAAGGAGCTGTCGGCGGAAAGC
>CAZFOP010000258.1:0-5906 GCA_964520085.1 uncultured Solibacteraceae bacterium
ATTAGCAGAGCTTCCGCCGGTCTTTCCGAAACCTAACTTGGACAAGCCTGGGGCACGCCCGGCCCTGTCTCCCTGCCCTTCCGGTTACCCCCCGCCGTCCGGCAATTGCCGAAAATGGCCGATACTGCATGGAAATCGGCTCTCTGAGAGACCGCCCGAAGCGCCCGCCACGTTGCCATCGGCGCCTTTCCCAGGCTTTTTCGGGTGCGCGTATCAAAGTCTCCGCTGAGGGCGCGGGTTTGATTTACTGGCGGTTTGACTTCCGCACAAGGCGCTGGAAGTCAGGCATCAGCGTCACGGTCCAGGACGTTCGCGCGCACTTGCTTGCAGCGTCGGGCCGCGGGCCAGCCAGCATGAGACGCTGACTAGCGATAATAGTGAATATCGCTCCCGCACGAAACGAGCACCGTCTATGCCTGGACATGGCCGGGAACGACCCGAATTGAAATGGTCACTAGCTTGCAGCTTACGTCCAAGAGGCGAGTACTTCAACTATGGCAATCAACCGTTTGATGCCGGTTCGAGGGATATTGCCGCGGCATAGTGACACGGCCGGAGCGGCGTTTATCGCCGCCGCCTTTATCCTTGCGGCCGGCCCGGTGCCAGCCTCGGCTCAAGCGCTGCCGGCCTTTAACTGGGTGCGGGAAGTGGACAATTCGGGCCTCGGCTACCCCTTTGCGGGGCTTGGCACAGATGCGCAGGGAAATGTATATGTCGTTGGCAGCACAAAGTCGTTGAGTTTTCCGGTGAAGAACGCCGTGCAGAGTCAATCGGCCTCGCCCGGTTCGTACGATGTCTTCGTGACCAAGTTCGACCCGTCCGGCAACATCGTGTATTCGACATACTTTGGCGGCAGCGCCGACGACATCGCGCGGGCTGTAACTGTCGATTCGGAGGGCAGTGTCTATGTGGCGGGCACGACCGCATCCACGGATTTTCCGACCACGCCTGGGAGTTGGTCGCCGTCCCTGCCCACGGCGCAGCCTTCCGCCGGGATTCCCGAAGGCGCCATCTTCCTGTTCAAACTGAACCCGGACGGATCGGTCGGCTATTCGACCTATTTCACCTCCGCCTCGGCTTCGGCTCTGCCGCAGAGTATTGCCGTCGATGGCGCAGGCTCCGTGTACCTCACGGGAGTCACCTGGGGAAGCATGCCGACGACGGCGGGCGCATACCAAACTACTTGCGCCTGCGGAGTCTTTTCACCGTTCGGTCTTATCGAGCAGCACCCGCACCGGCACGTAACGATCTTCATCTCCGACGCGTTTCTAACCGGGTTCGACCCGACGGGTTCGAAGTTGATCTATTCAACGTATCTCGGCGTTCCGGACGCCTCCGGTAATGCGGTCGCCGTCGCTGCGGACGGCAGCGCGTATCTCGGAAGCCCTACCGGAATCTATCGCTTCGACCCGACCGGCTCGTCGTTGCTGGCCTCAATGGACCCGGTAGTGAGCGCTCAGGCCATCACTGTAGGTCCTGACGGCAACGTGTACCTGGCGGGTGCCACTGGGACCGGCTCCAACCAGTTTCAGCCCACTCTGGGGGTTTTCCAATCAAGTTCCGGACTGCGGCCGGTATTGCCCGGGCAGGGCGCTGAACCGCCGCTGGGGATCGCGATCATGGATCCGCAGCTTCAGACCGCGCTGGCGGCGAGCTATTTCGGCGATCCGGCTTACGGCCCGTTAGTCAAAGTGCTGGCTCTCGATTCGTCCGGCAACGTGTACATCGGCGGCTACACCTCGAGTGACGGTTTGCCGACGCGCACTCCTTTGCAGGAGGGCTTTGGCGGCTCTCTCGCTACCGGCTTCGTAAGCGAACTCTCCGGCGATCTATCCACCCTGCTGTTCTCAAGCCAATTTGGAGACGGCGAGTACTTCGGCGTGACTGGTCTCGGGATCGGCTCAAACGGCAGCTTCGCGCTCGTTGGAGCGACGGATCATGGCACGGTCTGGGCCAACAGCGTGCAACCCGCCGATTTGCCGCCGTTACGGATCGATGCGGTTGAGAACGCCGCGAGCCTGCTCGACGGTCCAATCGTGGCGGGTGAGACGATCGTTATCCGCGGCTCGGGGTTCGGTAGCGACTCCCAGCTCTTGCTTGGCGCCGTCGTGGCGCCGGCGCTCTCGGTGACGCCGAACCTGATCACGGCGGCCGTTCCATCGGATCTGGCAAACGAGCCGCTAGTGCTCCAGGTGGAGTCCGCGGGAACCGCTTCAAACCGAGTGCTGCTTAATGTGGCGACGACTTCTCCCGGTTTATTTTCGGCCGATGGCAGTGGCTTCGGCCAGGGCTACATTTTGGACAAAGACGGCACGTTGAACTCTCCAGCGAATCCCGCCGCGCCGGGCGACAAGATTACCGTCTACGCCACAGGCGTGGGTCCGGTGTCCTTCACGAACGGGTACGCGGTGACGCAGTTTCCGGTGGATGCCTTCATCGATGGGTTCCATTGCGATGGCCTGGCGGCAGTGATGGGTCCCATCGCCGGGTTTCCCGGCGCCGTGTATCAGTTGACCGTCCTGGTCCCGAATCCGGCCCTCATGGTCACCACCGATCCGGGTATCTTGAATTTCAAGTTTCCGCCTCAAGTCGGAGTGGTTCTTCAACTCGATAGTGCAACCAGCCAGAACGGGCTCGCGATCTCGATAGCCCAGTAGCAGGCGCTGGCTGAGCTGAATCGTTATCGATACGAACCTCAACGCCCTCGTTTCCGGCCGACGTTGGGCTACTCGCGTGGAACTCCCGCCCCTGCGAAGAGCCAATCCAACGGCGAACCGGTCCGCTTGTCGCGCACGCGATCGAGTGACACGGGCAATAGAGCCTTTACGCAACCAGCGCTCGGTAGGATTGCGGCACGCCAAGAGGTCGCGCAGGCGCGAGGTGGCGCCGCACTCCTGTCATACCCGCGTCAGACGGCTTTGCGGCAGTATGAACATTCAGGCGCATGTACCGAGCGATGACCCGATGGTCCCGGCACATCGTTGAGGGCTTTGCTGCAAACGCGGACACATCCGTCACAGACATAGTTTCTTCCGTAATTTGCGGGTGAGGATATCAACTTGCCGACGGAGTCCTGGGCCTCGTTGCAAAACGAGCACCGCAACACTTCTTCTCCGCGACGACGCCGAATGACCATAGTCCAGTTTCAACACAGGCGAAATGCAAGGGCTGTTCGCGACGCCGCCGGGATGCGGATCAGTTCGCGACAGGCGTTTCCAGATGTGGCCTGCCCCGCACTCTGGCTGATTGTTATACTCTGGAGTCCGATAAGTTATGCGACAGATCGTATTGGAAGCACCACGGCAATTCGTGGGACACGTTGTGCCGCCTGTGGTCAGGCAGCCCGGCGAGGCGCTGGTGAGACTTCACCGTGTCGCCATATGCGGCAGCGATTGGCATGCCTTTGAGGGGCATCAGGCCAACTACACCTATCCGCGCATCATCGGACATGAGTTGAGCTGCGAGGTTCTGGAAGTGCCGGACAACAGTCGCGGCATCCGGCCGGGGAACCGGTGCGCCGTCGAGCCTCACCTGACCTGTGGTGTTTGTAAGCCTTGCCGTCTGAATCGCCCCAATTGCTGCGAGGACATGAAGGTGTTGGGGGTGCACGTGGACGGCGGGATGCGCGGCTTGATGACCGTGCCGGTGGAGCGTCTGTACAAGTCGGAACGGCTCTCGTACGATCAACTGGCACTGGTGGAATTCCTCACCATTGGCGCCCATGCGGTCGCCAGGAGCGGGCTGGCCGCTGGCGAAGACGTTCTGATTATGGGCGCGGGACCGATCGGCCTGTCGGTTCTCCAGTTTGCGCTGACGGCGGGTGCCTCCGCGCGGATTATCGAGAAAGTCGAGTTCCGGCGCCAATTCGCCGGGCGTTTTGGCGTGGATGTGCTGCCGGAGTACGACGGCCGCCCCGCGACGGTTGTTTTCGACTGCACCGGCGATGAGGAGGCCATCACGGCCAGCTTCAACCGCGTGGGCCCGGCCGGGCGGCTGGTGCTGGTCGGCCAATTCCTGGGCTTCATCCCCTTCGACCACACGCCCTTCATCAGGCGGGAGCTCACCATTATGGCGAGCCGCAACAGCCACCACCAGTTCCCGCGCGTGATCGGGATGATCGAGCGTGGCGAAATCAATGTGGACCCGTGGATCACCTGCCGCATGCCGCTGGCCGACGTGCCCAACGTGTTCGCCGATCTGGCCAGCCACAAGAACTACATCAAGGCCGTCTTCGAGGTTAAGGAATCTGACGTCTGAGGCGAGCGCCAACGCCTCCGGGAAGAAGCCGCCTCACAGGCTGGCTCGAGTCCATGGCGATCCGGTGCACGAAGTAGCCCGTCGGAACGCGCTGACGGTCGAGACGGAAGTGTAAAGGATGATCGGAGTGCCGACATGAAGGTGGAGGTGGTCTGTTACTCCGGATACAAAGTGGACGAGCGTCCGGTTCGTTTCCGACTGGGTGGTCAGGATTACTCTGTGGAAGAGCTGCTCGACCAGTGGTATGGGCCGCAGGACGTCTTTTTCAAAGTGAAGGCGAACGACGGCAATGCGTACATCCTTCGGCGCCGCTCAACGACGCCCGAAGGTGAATGGAGCCTGGAATCGTTCCGTGACATGAGACGAGGCATCTGAGCGGAAATGCTCTGCCCGGGGAACGCCCTACGCCGTGGATGTGCACGGGAGCACGGCTGCCGATATCCCGAAATAGCGTTCGCGTGTATTGCTTTGTTTGTCGGGCATTCTGTCTCTCCTTATGCTGACATTCGCTGGACGGAGCCGAGCCGCCAGGAATCGTTGTGCGGAGGATCAAGAGCCGCGTTATTGCACGGAAATCACCACATTCGATTGTGTCTGCACGCCATTCACGCTTGCTGCGAGCGTGACATCTCCGGTGCCAAGGCCTGTGGGCAGTATCAAATTGATCTGGTAAAGGCCAGCGCCGGACAATCCGGCGAAGGATGGGATGACGCTCACGTTGTCGATGAGGAGGTGCACGTTTTCAGTGGTTGACGCAGCCCCCGAAAATGCCTGCCCGGCCTCCACCACTGGGTTGGTTGGGCCAAACCCGGTGCCGAACAGCTCGACGATGTCGCCGGCTTTCGCCGCCGGTCTTCCGAGTGGCAATACCCTTGGCTTCGGTCGAACAGATTTGGGCCACCTACTTGGCCGGTGCCGCGGGAGGGCCTCGCCGGTTACAATCTGGGTATACCTGCCGCGTAAGCTCGGAGTGGAGGGGGGCTTCACAGTATGTTCGTTACGAAAAGGCACATCTCGCGCCGCACGCTACTTCGCGGCATGGGCGTAAGCCTAGCGTTGCCGTTCTTGGATGCGATGGGGCCTGCACAAACGCCTTTCCGAAACACGGCCGCATTCCCCCGCAGCCGTCTAGCGTGCATCGAAATGGTGCATGGCGCGGCCGGCAGCACCGACGACGGCGCCAGCAAACACTACTGGAGTCCAGAAAAGGAAGGGACCGAATTCGACTTTTCCTTCACGCTGGAACCGCTGGCACCTTTTCGTGAGTACATCACAATAGTCAGCGGCACGGATGCACGGCCAGCGGAAGCCCAGACGCCATCCGAGACAGGAGGGGACCACTTCCGATCGAGCGCGGTCTTCCTTACTGGGGCGCATCCGAAACAGACGGCTGGCCCGGATATTTCGAATGGTATCTCGATCGATCAGATGTACGCTCAGAAGCTCGGGCGGGAGACACGTCTGCCTTCGATCCAACTTTGCATCGAAAACATCGGGCTGAGCGGTTCCTGCGGTTACAGCTATAGCTGCATTTACTCCGAGACCATCAGTTGGGCTTCCCCGACCGCCCCCCTGCCGATGACCGTCAATCCACGCGTGGCGTTTGAAGGGTTGTTCGGCGATGGTGGGCCTGGCCGAATCTCCGCCCA
>CAZFOP010000259.1:0-5895 GCA_964520085.1 uncultured Solibacteraceae bacterium
AGCGTTCGCTTTCGCCGACGTGGCCGCCGCCGCGCTGCACGATGTACTTAGTGACTAGCCCCTCCTTTTTCTCCTCGTCGAGAATGGCGATCTGATACTTCTTGAAAATGGCGTACCATTCGTCGAAGTAGCCCCACTGCGTCGCGTAAACCCATTCGACGATGGGAGGGGCTTCTGCGGCCGGTGGCTGGGAAGGGGAATCCTGCGCGAAAGCCGGACGGACGGCGCCGATCCCGGCCACTGCGGCGCAGAACGCCAGGGATGCAAATAGGCGTTTGGACATTAAATGGATGTTCATGAATGTATCTCCTTAAAGTGAGTTAGAACGTGAATCGCGCACCGAGTTGGATCAGCCGCGCGTTATTGATTTGGCTCGTGATCTTGCCAAAGGTCGGACTGGTGAATGTCAGGTTTGGATTGCCAAAGTACGGCGTGTTCGTGGAATTCAGCGCTTCGGCGCGGAACTGGGCCTTCAACCGTTCGCCGATAGCGAAGCCCTTGAATGCCGACACGTCCCAGTTGAAAAGCTGCGGCCCACGCGCGGTGAGAAACGGATTGATATCGCCGAACGTAAATTCCGGAGCTTGCGAGAACGCCGCGGGGCTCAGCCAGTCATTGAGACGGGAATCCGTCGAGCCCGACGTGGCAGCCTGCAACCCAGTGGCGTTCGGCCGCTGTAAGCTGGCGCCGATCACACTGTTATTGTTCGGTTGCGTTACCTCCAGCGGGAATCCGGTTTGCACAATCCCGATCGCATTGGCCGACCATCCGCCCGCAACCGCGTTGAGTAACCGGCCGCTCTTCAGGAGCGGCTTCCCTTTTCCGAATGGCAGTTCATAGGTGAGTGCCGTGGTGAAGCGGTTCGGTACATCCTGCGTGGACAGGCTCTGCTCGGCGCCTTTGTCGTATGCGTTCTGTGCGCCTGCGAGTGAGTTGATTTGGGCGGCGCCCGCGGTGCTCACGCCGAGAACATTCGATTCGCTGCGCGACCAAGTGTACGACGCCAACAGACTCAGTCCGTTCGCCAGGCGCCGATGCGCACGGAAATAGCCGGCATAGTAAAAGGCCAGCCCCGTATCGGAGTTGTAGAGCGCCACCGACGTGTACTGCGGATAGGGCAACAGCAGTTGCGCCTGGCTCACGGTCGCCGTGCCCACGGTTCCCACGCCGCCGTTGTTATAGAGCGGATTTGCCACCTTCTGAGTTAGCGCCGAACCGAGCGAGAAATACGACGGGCTGAGCTGATCGATATTCAAGCCGCTCTCATTCAGATGGAGCGAATGGGAGCCCAGCAGGCCCAAGGTCAACACGAATCCGCCCGGCGCCTGCCGCTGCACTTCGATCGAGTATTCCTGAACATACCCGGCCGATTGCGAGCTATTTGAAAACACCGTGATCGCCTGGCCAATTCCCGAGAGTCCTCCCAGCGTGTTTCCCGTCGGTTGCAGCAGCCCGTTCGGATACGGATTCGAGAGCGAATCTGCCGGATGGAAGTTGCCGTCGGTCGAAGTCACAATGGAAGTTGTTTGCGAGTAGCCTGCCGTGTTTTGGAAACTGAAGAATCCCGGTGCCCAGTAAATACCGTATCCGCCGCGTACGACCGTCTTATCATTGACCGAGTATGCGAGACCGATGCGCGGCGCGGGCTTAACGGCGAGCGCGTCGCCAGTCTGCGTCGGGTTGCCGTTCACTCCTGCATATTCCACCTGGCCGGGAATCTGCAGGCCCGAGACATTCTGCTGCAGCGGGTTGGCTGTGGTCGGATTGAAGCCAACGATCAGCTTGTTATTCGCCTCTTGCACCCCTGACTCATGTTCGAACCGCAGCCCGAAGTTTAGAGTCAGCTTGGGCGTGATGCGGAAATCGTCCTGCACGAACCCGCCCAAGTACTGCACAAAATCGTTGAACTTTGTAACCACGCCCATGCTGCCGCCGGTGGGATAGCCGAGAAGGAGTGTTGCCAGGTCCGCTCCGGTTCCGGCCGTCGAGACTTGCGGCGTGGCGCGTGTGAAGACATCGGTGAATCCAAGGCTGGTCGGGCCGACCGCAGGCGTACCGAAGTCGTGCAGAGTACGGAAGTCGAAGCCGGCTTTCAGCGAGTGCCGCCCGAACAGTTTAGAAATCGTCGTATTGAACGAGCGCCCATAGAAGACATCGCGTGAGGTCGTGCCGCCACCGTAACTGGCAAGCGTTCCCATGGTGATTGCCGGAAACGCCGCGTCCGGAGTCTCAGCCGCCAGTGATGCCGGAAGTCCCAGGGTGGTCAGATCGAACCCCGCGCTCACGGTGGGATAATTCGTCGAAAAGAAGCGATTGAATCCCCAGCGGGCGGTGAGCACCGTCGTGGGATTCAGCGTCTCGGTGGCATTGGCCTGCGTGGCGTCGATCCTCCGGTACAGCAGGCTTTGGCCAGGCGATGCCAGGTTGCCGAAGGTGGAGGGTGCGTCGGTCTCGCCGGTTTTCTGATGGACGTACGAAGCCGATGCGCTGAGCCGGCTGCCGAACTGCTGGTCGCCTTTAAACGTGTACTGGTCGCCACGGTTCGGATAACTTCCTGTGTAATTAAAGTTAGTCGCTCCGTAATAGGGCGTGGGCGCGTTGGGGAGCGGGTAATATGACGCCAGCTTCTCTCCGGTGGAACTAAGTTCGCTCTGCGGAATCATGTTATTCGCAAACGGCGTGCGCGCTCCGGTCGAGGTGGTGCTGAGCGGGTCGTAGATGGTCTGCAACCCTCCGCGGGCAGCGAAACTCTGCGAGAAATCGCCCGCCCGTTCGAGCGCCGTCGGCACCGAAAGCACGGTGTCGCCGCCGTCCTGTTGCCGGTATGCTTCGGTAGCCACGAAGAAGAATGTCTTGTTGTGCCCGTCATAGACTTTGGGAAGCACTACCGGGCCGCCCAGCGAGCCGGCCCAATCCCGAAACGGCTGAGCCGCGGTGGGCTGGCCGGCTTCGTTCGAGAAGAAGTTGTTGGCCAGCCAGTCGGTCTGGCGAATGTGGCCCACCGCGCTTCCGTGTATATCGTTGCTGCCGGAACGCAATAGCGAGTTAAATGTCCCGCCGCCGGTGCGCGACGCTTCGGCGTCGTATGTGCTGGCTTGCAGCTTTACTTCCTGTACCGTCTCGGGCGATGGGACGAACACGGCGCGATTATTCGAATCCGTGATCGAGATCCCATCCACCAGAACGTTGTTGGTGCGCACCGGACCGCCGGCGATCGATACCTGGGAGTTCGCATTCTGGTCCTGCATGCGTCCCATCTTCGGGTTGGCAACAAACACAACCGTTTGTGCCAGTTTGCCTGCGAAGAAGGAATTGCGCCCGAGAATCGGCAGGTCCGTGATCACCTGGCTGTCGAGCACCTGGCCAGTCGATGCCTCGCCGGTTTGCAGTGGTGGCGCCTCGGCCGTGACGTTGACCTGCTCGGTGACCTGGCCCAACTCGAGCTGGAGGTCCACCGTAGTGGCGCTCTGCGTCGTAATCACGACGTCCTTACGTTCCAGGCGCTTGAAACCGTCAGCCTCGACGCTAACCGAGTACGTGCCGGGCGTCACCGCCGTGAATACATACTCGCCTTGATCGTTGGTGATGGTCGCGCGGCTCACCCTGGTGGCTTCGTCGGTGATGGCAATCTTGGCGATGGAGGTGGCAGCCCCTTGCGGATCGGTGACGCGTCCTCGCAAGGAGCCCTGGAAGGTCTGCGCGAATCCCAAACCGGAAACGAGAAGTGCAAAAAGAAATAGCTTCATATAAGTTACCTTTCAGTCCTGGATACTAGTTCGAACGGGTTCATTTCGCCGAATCCTCAGACCGGAACTCGCGAGACCAACGGCTCGTTCCGCCGTGAATTAGAGACACAAATCCCCACGTCCCTACTGCAAAAAACTGTTGGTGGAAAAGCGCCAGGCAATGCCTGGCGCGTGAGGCGCGAAGACTAAAGGCAACAACAACGACAGAGAAGATCAGAGCGGAGGGCGGACTTAACTGCGGAAGACCGGCGAATGGCCAGGTTCAACACCGACGCTAGTGCTGCCGGCGCCGGGCCGGGACGCGAATGGAACTCGAAACTCATACTTACTGCTCCTGTTCTACTGGGCTCAAACGATGTTTTGGGGCTCCGGAAAGACCACGCAGAACCGGTGCCCCGCCACAAAAGTCAATTAATTACATAGAGTATAGTCAGATTCGAATAGATCTGTCAAGTGACTTTGCGACAAATCCCAAGAGGGTACGTTTGCGGCGCGACCGCGCTCCTTCTTCCGCGCGGCCATCGTCGTGCGGGAATCTCCAGCCGACGCGTTCACCTCGACCTTAGTGGCGTTCACCGCCCGGCTCAACTTCAGAGGCAGCACGCCGGTCGCGCCCGCCTGAATGGTGGCGGATGGGACCTGCAAGATTCGGAATCCCGGCGACAACGCTGTCACCAAATAGGAACCGGCCGGCAAATCCCGGAACCAATACTCGCCCGCCTGGGATGCCACCGTAGCATACGCATGGCCGGAAGCCCTGTTTTCAACCTTCACTACGGCCCACGAAATCGCCACGCCGGACTGGTCGAACACGGCGCCGCGGATTGCGCATCGAAGCGTCTGCGCTTCCGCCGCGCGGAAAAGCGCCACAAAAATAATGAATGCCAGCAATACCCGCCCCAACCCGGCGGCAGTTTTTCGATGCACTTGCCTCGACCTCCCAAGCAGACGTTGAACACTTCCATCTAGGAATCCGCTTCGCGCTCTCCCCGGACCACAAACCAAAGGAGAGTGCGCTAGTCGCCGCAGCAAAGGCCACGACTGGTGCCAACAAGACAGGCTCAGGCGAGCGCGTTTGAAAACCACAGCCGGATGTGCAGATCGCCTCATGATTTAATATTACATAGTATATTGATGGACAAGTAGACAATAACATTGTGGTTCCTGAAATGCAAGTCTGGAAGGTTGAACAAGTCCGATGACGTTCAGAGCGCTGCCCTTGGCGGTTGTCCCGCCTGCACTGCTTCCGTCATCGTCCAACCGCGCGGTTCCGTTGTCGCTTTTGTTCGCGAGCCAGGTTCCGCTCCTTCCGCTCCTCAATCTCTCGAGTGGCCTTGCACAGAGCCGCCTGATACTTCCCCAGCCAGCCTCCCCAGCCGTCCTCGGTCGGCATGATTCCCCGTTTGATGAGTTCGCGCGCCCTCTCACCGAGGTGGCTGCGATTGGCCAATAGCCTGTCCGCATTTCCCAGATCGCTGACATCGAGCATCGGTGCTCCATTCAAAGACAGCTTCCGCAGCCGCACGAAGGAGTTGGTCCGCAACTCACCACGGCTGCGGACCTCCTGTATCTCGCGACTGTAGTTGATGAAATACACTTTCGCGTCGGTTGGCCATACTAAGCCGCATTCGGTCGAAGATGCCGCACTTGGAATCGGCGCTGATGGACGAGCATACGCTGCTGCGCCATCGCGAGATTTTGGTTTCGGAGGACCAGCAATATGCCGCGCCTGAGCTTCCGCTGCTGACGCCCGCCGAACAATCGCTCTATTGCGGACTGAAGCAACAGCGCTTGGGAGTGAACGTGCGTCTGGAACAGGAGCGCATTGCCTGGAGCTACGCCTGGGACGTGCTTGTGGCCTTGGTGAGGATTGGGATTTAACGCGAGTCTGTGCTGCATTTTGCTATCCTGGCTCGTGATCCAGGAGCAAGGAACGTCCACATGTTAGTCGAGCAGCAGATTGCGGAACGGCGGGAGCGCGCGCGCGACGTCATCGCCAAAATCCTGAAACGGCCCGGCGGTGGGCCATACGGCGACTATCGCATAAAGTCAGCCAGCGGGAAGTCCTACCGTGTGGCCATGCGCGGGCCGGGATTGTTCGAAAACTACTGCTCGTGCCCGGACTTCGCCGTCAATACGCTGGGCACCT
>CAZFOP010000260.1:0-5888 GCA_964520085.1 uncultured Solibacteraceae bacterium
AAAGAAGGCAAGCAGGCGGTGAAGATGACGCGGCTGAGTTGCCATCGGTTCCGGTCGAATGAAGTGAGGCTCTGGCTGAGCGTGCTCGCCTACAACTTGGGAAACCTCTGGCGGCGGCTGGTGCTGCCGAAGAAGATCGAGAGCTGGTCGCTGACGAGTTTGCAGCAGCGGCTGGTGAAGACGGGCGGGAGGCTGATCAAGCATGCGCGGTACTACTGGCTGATGCTGGCCGAGAGCCATCTGACGCGGCGGTTGTTCGGGAGCATGGTCCGGCGGATCGATGCGCTGGCGAGCGGGTAAAAAGCGGCGGATCGGCAGGCGAAATTATGCGACCAGAGAGTGAGGCTCGGAGAGGTGCTTGTGGAATGCGCTGAAAATACGAGGCTTCCCGGTTTCGGGTTTTTGCGGCAGGCGAAAACTGCGCATTTGAGAGGCGTGACGAGCACCCGAAGAGGAAAAACCCAGCCCGAAGGATCAAGCCCGAAGGATCAAAGGAAGCCGACTGGGTGTATGCTGGTCGTGTGGCTGGGCCAAAGCGGAAATCCCGGTTAGATAGCTCCCAGTTTGGTCCGGAGCCAGGTGGGACCGGGAACGGCAATGCAACACCTGGCGTAGGCGGTTCCGGGAGCGATTCGAACTTGCATTGCAAACTGACTTCGTCTTCAGGCTCATCTCGCATTGGAAGAGACTGTCGCTGTACGGTCAAGCTGATTGTGTGTATCATGTTGTCGACCAATTTCTAACTCGATGCGGGGGTATCTCCCGTGCACGTAAATCGTCGAGTTCAACTGCATTTCGAAAATGGCTGGACGTCCAGCAAACATCTGTTTGCCCACTTAAGGCGAAAGCCGGTTTCACTCGATATTCCCCGCAAACCGGCCGCAAGTGACAGATGGTTCCGGTTTGTCATGATAGCCACCAGATGTCTTATCTTCGCGATCGTTGGCGCTACCCTTGCGCCAGCCCAGAAAACAGAGACTTCTAGCTTTACCTTCACAGCCGAAATCACGCCAAAGACGCCAGCGTCAACCGAGGGCCTTTCGTTTATTTTCCCAACCGTTGGGCTGTTCATTGGAGTCAGCGAATACGGAGAAGCTGCTAACGTACCGTCGACCTTAGCACATACGCTGGGCGCGGCAGTAATGTATGAGGCGTTCACCGATGCTGCAAGTGCGGCGGAATACGACACACTTGAGATTCCAGCACAACACTACTTCAAGCGGGATTCTAAAGCGATTTGCGCCATCACCTTTAGCCCTAACGGGTACCTGTTTGCGACCGGCTCGAAGGATGGCACGGCAATGCTCTGGACGATGAAGAAGGAGTACTTCGGTACAGTCGTGCTCAGTAGAAATCACATAGCCGACGCGTGCGCCATGGCGTTTTCTCCGGACAGCCAGCAGTGGGTTACCAGCGGCAGTGATGGAAATGCTGTGCTTGGATCGATATACGGAGAACACAGCCACCAACCCGATGTAACGCTCAAGCACCCGGCGGCGGTTTGCAATGCAGCGTTCAGCCCAAACGGTGCAAGGATCCTCACAACTTCCCTCGATGGAATCACGCGTATATGGGAACCTGGCAAGACGCAGGCTGCCGTCGAACTGCCTCCAGAGAAAAATTGCTCCACTGATTCGAATCCGTTGCTGACGGGCCTTGGCGTAGAGAGCGAAAAACCGGAATGCAAGAACGCTACAGTGGCAGCTTTTGGGCCGGATGGCAACACGGTTGTGACGGCGAGCTGCGAGACTGTCCGAGTCTGGAACCTGGCGAAACCCGGAGAATCGACCTTGCTCGGAAAGGAGACGGCCCACGTCCGCAATGTGTCGTTCAGTCGGGATGGGTCGACGGTACTGTCGATTAACGATGACGGAGTAATGCTCTGGCCGGTTTCTGCCACAGACGGACAGCGACAGAGTCATGAAATCCCCGGCGGCCGCAATGCCAGCTTCAACCCCGATGGCACACGACTCGCCGTGGGGGACGCCCGTGGATTGGTAAGAGTCTACGAGTATCCGGGCATGAAGCAGATAAGCCAATTAGGGGCGGTTGGTACGGGCGTAAAAACCTTACAATTCACCCCGGACGGCCAGTATCTCGTGGTCAACTCAAACTCGGGTCCGGCGTGGATGCAGAAGGTCGTGGGCGCCAAGAGACTGGGTGTCGTTCCGGAGCCTGACAAAGCAGGACATAAAGGTTTCCCGATTAAGTTCGCCATCGACAATGGAACCATTCCATCAGGCAGAAATACCCTCAGGACCGAAGTGGTTGCGCTGAGTCCCGACGCTCAATATGTTGTGGCCGGCTACGAAGATGGCTCAATAGCGCTGCATCCTGGGGTTAATCTCCCCGAGGACCGCGCCTTTCGCGTCGACAACCAAATACTTCTGGCGGACCTTAAGTTCGACAAGTCGCCCACGTCGATTACGGCGATGTGGTTGCTCGAACAGTTGCATGGCGCTGTTGGGCAGATGAGCGTTTCTGAGCCGAAGGATGGTTCACAGCGACCCAATGATGCCGATTTGGTCAGTCTGGGCCGGGGAGAACCAGTCACCCGCGAAAGAATTTTCAGCACGCTGAGGACTGCCATTCAAAAAGCCAAAAACACGGCGCCCTCACAGCGAGCTACAATACTCGTCGTTTATGTTGCGGCGCACGGATGGATTGGTCCTGATGGCCGGAAATATCTTCTGCCCTCCGATGCTGATGCATCCAATCCGGGAACGTGGATTGCCTACGACGATCTTCTCGCTCCGATTGCGACCTACCTTACCTTGCCGTCATCGAGCGGTGCCCGCGCCTTCAACCCCAAAAGGGGCGCGATCGTGATTTTCGATACCTGCCAGACTCCCCTGGAGTCGGCTCAAAAAACACCCGTCGTAACCTCTGCCGAGAATCTCGACAATCTGACCGTAATTGAATCGACGTCGCCCGGAGAGCCCGCGTGGCACTGGACGGGCAACGTCCACGCGACTGACTACACAACTTCCAACAAATCCACCACGCGATTTGGCATTACCGACAATAAGCAGCCCAAACACACTGAGACCAAGTCGGATTATTCCACCCGCATGAGCATGTTTCCCTACGCCAGCCAGTGGGCCCTGTACACGTTGATCAAAAACAAGGGAACCAAGACCTCGGCTGAAGACCGGGTGATCACTTTGGGCGAATGGATGAGCTACACCCAGGAAGCCCTTCAGCGGCTGCTAAGCGATATGCCGGACGTGAGAGAAAGCGGACATGTGCAGGAAGTTCGATACCCCTTTTCCAGATATGCCAACTTTTCAATTTTCGAGGTGGAACCGAATGCGTCTCCAGAGTGATTGGCGCTGCCATAGTCGCGGTGGAATTCCGGTGGCTTTTTCAGCGCGCGCGGGGGCGGTCTTGTCGTTTTGCTGCTTCATCGCGATCACCGGTGGAACTCTGTTAACGGTCGAGGCACAAGTGCAATCGCAGAAAGAGATTACTCTCACCACCTCCAAAGGCAGTACCGTTCGCATCCCTTTGAGCGGAGTGCTGGCCAACGATTCGGCAGAGCATGTGGCACTCGACGTGATCGCGCTGGATGGACAGCTCAAGCCACGGAAGTCCGGCAAGCGGGGGAAATCGGGGGTGTCGGCGGCCATGCGGCAAATCGCCATCGATGCTCGCAATGACGCGGTTGACTCCCTGGACTTGGCCTACCGGGTCGCGGGCGAGACCTCCGGGCCTCTCGACAGCCAGCAGATCGATTCGGCGAAACAGAATGTCCAGATTGTCAAAGATGTTCTGAAGGCAACCCCTCCGCCCACAGTGTATGTCCAGACGGCGATTTCCTCGACTGTCTCTGGCGCCTCGCTGCACTATTGGGATGTTGCGGGCTACAAGAAAAAGGTTGGATCGTGGAGCAGCTATACGCCGGGCGAGACGCTGCATATCGGCCGCTACGTGTTCCGGGTAGACTCGGCCGCCGGTGGTGAGCCGTACCAGGAACTTGTCCTGATCTTGTCGGATCCTACGGAAAAGGTGCTGGCTCCGCTTCGGTGACCCTCTATGACCATAAGCGACTTCGCGAACTCGTTTAGGACAGTCTGGGGCGCTGGCGTGGTAGTTGCCGCGGCCGGCCCTCTCAGTTTGTTTGTCCCGGACTTATATCCACCCTGGCCGGAGAATTCCCACTTAATCGGCGTTGTTTTCTGTGTCGTCGCCGCAGTTGCTTCCTTCACGGTGGGCATTCGTCACGCTCAACGGCCGAAAGCCAAGAGGAAGCTGCAAGCGACGTTCGCCCTCGGTTGCCTTGTAATTGGGCTGACGAGTCTTATTGGCTACTTTATGGCCTACAGCACGCGCGTTGTAGTTGAGCCGCAAGTCGTAGGTAAGGGGCAGCGTCAGCTTCGCTTTGTCGTGGGGACAAAGATGCGAACTGACGTGGACACAACGGCGAGTAGCGATGCCCTGGAACTGCTGCGGGACAATCAATACAGTCCAGAGAAGATCTGGACTCCCGAGTCGCTGCAATACAGCCGAATTTTGTTGCTGGTAATGTTCGTAACCGCTTTTTCCATGTTGACATTTGGCATGGGTCTGCTGGCCACGCGGAGAGAAACTCCCAGCCCCCCCGTTGCAGATACGACCAAAGCTCGCTCGGCACAGAATTCTGCCGGTTGACCAAAATTTCGCGCGCAATTCGATTCGACAACAAACTCCGTTTATTTCGCCCTACTTGCGGATATCCATGCGGGCACGCATTGCTGGCGTGGGAAGCGAGCAAGCAAGCAAGGGCTGGGCAGCGGCTCTCCGAAGAAACGAAGAAACACACCAGTAATCAAGCGAAATTGTCTCAAGGGGCACTTGCAGCCGCGTGGCCCGGTTTTGGAGGCGGGAGTCGGAATCGAACCGACGAATAATCGCTTTGCAGGCGATGGCCTTACCACTTGGCTATCCCGCCCTCTCGTCAGATCTTGGCGCACGCCACAAAGGTCTCCGGTTTTGCAGACCTTGGCCTTACCACTTGGCTACCGCGCCCTGCTGAGACTGTGGCTACTTGCACGATAGCGCGGGCGAAGGAGTCAAGTCAAACCGCGGTGGGCGTGACCAGCGCGCGCAGGGCCATCACGGTGACGTCGTCGCCGCGCGTTCCGCTGCTGAAAGCGGCGACGGCAGCCAGAACGGCGTCCACCAACTGTGCGGCGGGCCGACCCTCGGCGCTGCGTACCACGCATTCGAGCCGGCCTTCGCCGAACTCTTCGTCCGAAGCGGTGGCGGCCTCGGTGACGCCGTCGGAATAAATTACCAGCGCGTCGCCGGGCTCGAGCGCCACTTCGGCCACGGTGCAACTCCACTTCGCGAAGGCTCCCAGCATGAGCGCGGTGGCTTCCAGGCGCTCGATCGTGCCGGACCGCCGCAGCAGCAACGGCGCATTGTGCGCGCAGTTGACGTAGCGCAGCCGGCGCGTGGCGTCGTCGTAGAGACCATAGAACAAGGTGGCGAAGCGCTCGGCGCCGGTGGACTGGAAGAAGTGGCGATTGATGCCAGCCAGCAGCGCGGCGGGGGCGCACAGAGCCTCCGCCGGCTGGCTACGGAAAGCGGCCTGCAGGTTCGCCATCAGCAGTGCCGCCGGCACGCCCTTGCCCGAAACATCGGCCAGCAGAAACACTTCGCGGCTGCCGCCGGCGGATAGAAAATCGTAATAGTCGCCACCCACCTCGCGCGCCGCCAGGCACTGCGCGGCGCAGTCGAGCGTGGCCAGCCTTGGCGGATCGCCGGGGAACAACTTCTGTTGCACGGCGGCGGCAATTTCCAGCTCCGACTTCCGCCGCCGGCCCGAATCGGCCTGTTTGCGGATGGCCGCGATCAGGCGCTGGTTATCCCACGGCTTCTGGATGAAATCGCACGCGCCGCGCCGC
>CAZFOP010000261.1:0-5885 GCA_964520085.1 uncultured Solibacteraceae bacterium
GGCAACTCGATTCGGCCAGCGGGCGTCTCGAGATTCTCGCACGCAGGATTGGCCGAAACGAATTGAATGCAATGGAGGTTTGCCGGGGCTACGCAGAAGCGCAAATGGAATACGCCGTAGCAGAGCACGACGGCGACCGCGTCCTGAAATATGCGCAGAAAATCGCAGCCACTCCTGGCAAGCAGGATGGGCTGTATCTGGGCGGGGTTTCCGCAAATTTCGTTTCGCAACCTTTCGCCGAAGCCGCAATAGCGAGTCCGTCCACGATGGGTAAGAAGTCAGAGCAGTACCACGGATACTACTACCGGGTGCTGACATCTCAGGGGCCGGACGCTGCCGGAGGCGCCTTCGACTATGTAGTGAATGGTAAGATGATTGGCGGCTTCGCTCTTATCGCTTGGCCCGCAGAATATGGCGTGTCCGGAGTCGGGACTTTTATCATCAATCACGATGGAGTGGTTTACGAAAAGGACTTGGGAGCCGGAACGGCCGTGCAGGCCCGCCAGATGACGCGTTTCAATCCCGACAAATCCTGGCAGCCAGTGGTCCTCGAGTAGCGACGCGCGCGACCGAGCGGTGACAGAAGTACTTACGGAATCCGGACGGTTGCGCGATCCGCAAGCCACACACATGTCGCTTGAAATCACGAGCGGAGAACACGAAGGAATCGGCATTCTTGGGTTGAATGGACATCTCACGTTCGGTCAGGAGGATCTGGAGTTCCGAGGTGAGTTGGACCGGCTGGTAAAGGCTGGAAAGACTCGCGTGGCATTGAACCTCGGCCATCTTCACAAACTTGACACTACCGGCCTTGGGACTCTGCTCTTTGCTCTAGCGACGCTGCGGAAGGAGGGTGGCAGCCTGGCCCTCTTCAATCTGAGACCGTCGCATATCGAATTGCTGACCGAAGCAAAACTGGAGACCGTGCTCGAGATATTTCAGGACGAGCAGGACGCGATTGACAGCTTTTTCCCCGACCGGAAACTAAAGCGCTACGACATATTGCAGTTCATCGAATCCAAGAGGCCGAATGGTCCGGCATCCGCGCCAGTTGTTCGGAAAGAATCATGAATCCTCCAACTCTCTTTACTCCTCTACGCCTGGGCGCGATTGAGGCGCCGAACCGCCTGGTGATGGCTCCCCTCACGCGGATGCGCGCGGGGCTTGGCCGGGCACCAACTCCGCTAATGGCTGAGTACTATGCTCAGCGGGCGTCGGCGGCCCTGATCGTCACAGAAGCCACGGCGATTTCCCAGCAGGGCACTGGGTGTCCCAACACACCCGGCATTTACACCGACCAACAGGTCGCCGGCTGGCGGCGGGTCATCGAGGCAGTGCACCATGCCGGTGGCCGCATCTTTCTCCAGCTTTGGCACATGGGCCGGGTCTCTCACCCAAGCTTCCAGCCGGCCGGCGGGTTACCGGTCGCGCCCAGCGCCATCGCCCCGCGGTCCGGCCAGGTTCTCACGGAGACAGGTCTGCAGCCTTACGTTACGCCGCGCGCCCTGGAGACCGAGGAATTGCCGGGCATCGTGCTGCAATACTCTGCTGGAGCGCAGCGCGCCAAAATCGCCGGCTTCGATGGCGTGGAGATTCACAATGCCAACGGCTATCTACTGGATCAGTTCTTCCGCGATGGAACGAACCATCGCACCGATAATTACGGGGGCCCCGTGGCGAACCGCGCCCGGCTGACACTTGATGTTGCCGCAGCCGTCACGAAAGTGTGGGGCGCTGACCGCGTGGGCATTCGCTTCTCGCCCGGCGGTGTCTTCAATGACATGCACGACTCGAACCCGCTGGAGACGTTCAGCTACGTGTTGCGCGAGTTGAATCGCTTCCACCTCGCCTATGCACACCTCATCGTGTCCACGGAAGACGATTTGCGGCACGGCGCGGTGCCTGTGCCCCTGGCGACACTGCGGCAGGAGTTCCAAGGGTCGTTGATCGTAGCCAATGGTTTCAACCGCGAAACTGCGACACGGGCCGTGGCGGAGAGAGTAGCAGACGCTGTGGCGTTTGGAAGGTTGTACCTTGCCAATCCTGACCTTCCTGAGCGATTTCGTCTCAACTCACCGCTCAACTCGGCAAACGAATCGACATTCTATGGCGGAGCGGAAAAGGGCTACACCGACTATCCGGCGCTTGGTGCCAAGCTCATTCAAAGGTAGATGACGCCTCGACTCAACGCGGCCTCGGCATGCTCATTGGCGTGACGCAACGGTGCGACGAAACCGCCCGCGACTAATCGGTCCCCAGGTATTCCGAAGGCACATCGTCCTCTGGAATTTGTTTGGTGTGGACTTCGGCCACGTCCGGGTCGGGTGCGTCCTCCACCCCGCCGATCGCCTCGGCCTCAAAAGACTGTCCCTCTTCGATCAGTGCTGCGACGCTTTCCGGCCCCGCCTCCGCGACATCCGACAATTCCTGAGTGTCCCCAGACTGGCCGGCTGAATCCGCCGCTCTCCCCTTCTCTCCAGTCGAAACGATAGCGTATGTTCGGGGTCCTTCATCGGTTCGGTGCTTCATGCAGGTCCTTTTGCATGCGACTGGCCAATGGCCACAGTCGGGGAATTCCCTGCATGGAAGCCTAACTGGCCACTGGCATGCCCGGCTCTGTTCCCTTGACTTACCTGGCAATTCAGGCGCTGGCCCTCGGCTCGCCCCAAGACAAGGGCCACCTTTGTGGCATGGCGCGCGACGTCTGCCTCCGAAAACCACGTGCAGAATCCGCCACAACGCGTGCAGGCTTTGCTCCGCCAGCCCAGTTGTCGCACCAGCAAATCCCACGGCAACCTCCGCCAGCTACTCAGGTCCTGGCTGAGATGCAACCTAGTTCGCCAGCAGGAATTCCATGACTTGCGCCGACCTGCATGCCATGATCGACAAAGGAGATGACGAAGCATCCGGTGTTTGACTATGGGAGTCCACTTCCACCCGCATACTTCGGTTTGCGAGGCGCTTGCCAATCTGCCTAAGCACTTGGGCGACGGGATTCATTCGGCTGTCCAGCGCGGACCTCGAGTTGCATTACGTTACAGCGAGTTGCAATCGAGGCAACCCTGATGAAACTGATTGAAGTTCTAACGATAGCAAGTCTGTTATTGATTCCCGGAGCGATTGCTGGTGCTCCCGCGGAAGCACCACGCGGGGAAGAGAAGCAGCCGGCGCAGCAACAAGCGAAGCCTGCACAACAACAGGCGAAGCCTGCGCAGCAACAGCAGCGCGCACAGCAACAGGCGAAGCCGGCACAGCAACAACAGCGCGCACCGCAACAGGCAAAGCCGGCGCAACAACAGCAGCGCGCACAGCAACAGGCGAAGCCGGTGCAGCAACAGGAGCGCGCACAGCAACAGGCAAAGCCGGCGCAACAACAGCAACGCGCACAGCAACAGGCGAGACCCGTGCAACAGCAGCAGCGGGCACCGCAACAGGCAGCCCGCGGGCGGATTCCTGACGACCGCTTCCGAGCCGGCTTTGGTCGAGGCCACACGTTTCACGTGAACCGCTCCGATTTCTCGGGCGGATCGCGACGTTTTCAATATGGCGGATTTTGGTTCGCTATGGTCAACCCATGGCCCTTGGAATGGCTCTATACTGATGACGTTTACGTTGACTACATAAACGGCGGGTATTTTCTTTGCGATCCCATTCATCCCGGCGTGTATCTTTCAATCACTGTGGGTTAGCGCATCGGCCGAATGCTCGCGGTCTTCACCCGCGAGCCGACTGCCGTTGAGCTTAGTATGAGTCGGGTCACAAGGGTGGAACCGCGTGCCAGCCGCCCTTGGCCTCGACAGAGGCGGAGTGACATGCTGTTTGTACGATTCGTAGCTGCAGCTATCGCTATCTTAGGCTTGGCCGCCGCTGCTGCGGCACAGAGCGGGGCCACCACAACGCGGACGTTCCTGGTCGGATTGGGCAGCACCGAAACGGCCCAGATCGCCGTCGTGAACCTAGCTAACGTATCATCCAGCGGGCCCGCGGCGTGGTGATCGTCACCCGAAACGCGGGATCGGGGGTATCTTGCACACCAACGGCGACTCTGGACACGTTCGACAGCTCCAGCGGCGTGACCAATCACCGGTACGCAGGCGAGGAAGCCATCTCCCCGGAGAGCTAGCACTTCCTTGCGCGCCAAGCTGGCTATTGGCACGGCGCACAGGGGTGTTTCTCTAGCACCGCGAAGAAGCGAGTTGGCCGTCTGCTTGTGATGATTAGCTGGACAAGCTTCGCTTCGGGGCGATGGCTCTATTGGTGCTGGAAGATCAGGGTGACCGGTTTGTGGTCAGGCCTTACGACACTCACCATCATGGTGCCATCCGTGGCAAGGCTGTAGCGCTCGACGGTAACCTCACCATACTGAGTGGTCGTTACCTTCAGTACGTCGTGATCCCAACTGGTCTTACTCTTGAGGTCTTTGCCGGTGTGAATTGTGGCGCTGTTCTCGGCGTCGGTGATGTCGCGGTAGAAGAAGGTCTCGGTGGCGCCTTCGTAAACGAAACTGCGGGAGACCGTGATATTGCCCTGCCGTTCGTCGATCGTCACGGTGCCGGTTTGGACGACGGCCTGGCCGGCGAAATCGCTCTTGGCAGGCACTAGCGCCCAGGTGCCGTTCAGGGCTGTGTGCTCGTGTGCGGAGGCAGAGAGGGCGAAGAATAGCGCCGTCAAGACGGCGCCAGTGACTGTGGTAGCTGAGTATGTCTTCATGATTTCCTTCCAGTAACTGTCGTTTTCAAGGGAATCGCATGTAACGTTAGGAATGTCAGAGCACGCGCGCTACCGTTCCGGTGAAAACAGCGACGCAGGCGGAATCTGAGCCTTTGGCGGTAGTTGTGTTGGAGCGCCGGCCTGACGATTAGGCTGGCGACGCAACCACTGCACTGGTCGTAACGGATTCTGCATGCGGTTTTGACGCGGACGTCGCGCGCCAGAGCAGTCGCCCTCTCAGCTCCAGCAAAGATCGCTCGAAACGGCGCCGCCCCTCCTTGGCGTTAGCTATATTGAATTGTGGGAAAGATTTGGCGGAGCATACTGGCTGTTGGGCTCGCCTTCATGCTGGCAATCACGGGCACTGTAATCTTCGCGTCCAGAGCCGGCCGGAGGGTTCGGGAAATCCACACGGCAAATGAGCCGATCCGAGAATGGATGTCGGTCCCATTCGTCGCCCATACCCACCACGTCCCCGCCTTGAAGCTGTTTCAAGCCATTGGGGTTCGCGCGCAGGAGCCGCATGACCGGCGATCCATTCGCCGCATCGCTCACGAGCTGGATCGCCCCGTTCCGGAGCTGATAGCGCAATTGCAGCACGCCATCGATGCCGCCGCGCAACCACCGAGCGGCCAACCGCGATGAACGATCAGCTTCTCGCGGCGGTTTCACAGTACGGCGCGCCGACCCTTTTCGGCATCGTGGCCATTGCCGCCATCGGAGTGCCACTGCCCATCACGCTCCTTCTGATTGTCGCGGGGTCGATGATCTCGCAAGGCGCCATGAACCTCTGGTGGGCTATTGGTGCGGCCAGCGCGGGTTCCATTCTTGGCGATCAGGCCGGCTACGCGATCGGCCGATGGGGAGGGCCGGCTGTCGTGACAAAACTCAGCGCCCTGTTCGGAACGCGCGTCAGCCTGCAGGCCACGGAAGCCAGAGTGAAAGCCTGGGGCGGCTCCGGCATCTTTATCACCCGCTGGCTGCTCAGTCCTCTGGGGCCCTGGATCAACCTGGCCAGCGGCACGGCCGGCTACCCATGGCACCGATTCCTTCTTTGGGACATTGTGGGTGAAGTCACTGGGGCGGCCATCTTTATTTCGTTGGGGCGGTTCTTCAATGATCGCGTGATGTCCCTATACGGAGTTCTGGGTGACCTGACTTGGGCGATTGCAGCA
>CAZFOP010000262.1:0-5873 GCA_964520085.1 uncultured Solibacteraceae bacterium
TTTCCCGTTCGGCCAGCGCAATCTCGGCTTCCACCTCGCGCCTGGCCTCATCCAGGGCCTCGGCCAGCATGGCCACGTACTCATGAGAGCCCTCGATATTGTCGAATGGCGTTTCTTGCTGGTAACTCAATTGCCACGCCCTTCCGATCGCCAAGCCGGGCGCCTGGCAAATCTCAATCATTGTCGCACAAACCGAGGCCACCATGCTGGTCGGCCGGTACCAGGCCGGATACAAGGAGATATTCTCGGCTCCGTGCGCGCCGCTACGCGCCGAAGCGTTCCTCCGTCCACGGATCGCCGCGCATGTGGTAACCGTTGGCTTCCCAGAATCCTGGGCGGTCCTTCTCCACCAACTCCAGGCCAGCCAGCCACTTGGCGCTCTTCCAGGCGTACAGCTCGGGCACCACCAGGCGGGCCGGGCCGCCGTGTTCGAGCGCGAGCGGCTCGCCATCGTGCAGAATGGCAACCAGCGCGTCGGTCGCCAGAAAGTGTTCGAGCGGCAGGTTGGTGGTCCAGCCGCGGTCGTAGCCATAGGCCAAGACGAAACGAGCCTCCGGCCGGACGCCACCAGCGCGGGCGACCAACTCGCGGGTAGAAACACCTTCCCACAGGTTGCCCAGGCGCGACCAGCGGGTGACGCAGTGGAAGTCCGCGAACACTTTCACGCGTGGCAGCTTCTGAAAATCGTCCCAGCTCCATTCGGCGGGCTGGGCCACCAGACCGCCCAGCCGCAACCGCCAGCGTTGCAGTTCGATGGCGGGCGGGCCGCTGGCATCGAGAACCGGCCATTTCTCGGTCCGCGATTGGCCCGGCGGCATCCGTTCGGCTCGGAGCGTATCCGGGCTGACGATCACGTCCGGCGGTTGCGCATCCGCCGGCGTCACTTCCCTGCCCTGCGTCTTGTCGCGGTCCATTCCTGACACAGACGATTCCCCCCGCTACCATTCTGCCACTGGCACGGATCGGGAGGAATCCAGCCCAATCCCCGGCAACCGCTCCCTGATGATCGTGACTCCGGGCGCGCGTGGGAGCGGCGCTCCGCGGCGGAGCGGTTGGCATGGCCTGCGCTTCAGAAAAGCCGCGACGCCTCTCAGCTCAGCCGGCTCGACAGCCGGCGCCACGACTTCAACGAACAGTTGCGGCACGGCGGTTTTGCGTCATAATCGAATCAAGCTGTGCTGTGAGGGAGAGAGACAGGGAACAGGCGCGGCGAACCTCGATGCCAAGGGTGTCCCAATTCCATGTATCCGGCAGCGCGGCTTGGCGCGTTTGTTGCGGCCTGCTTGTGATTGCCGCTGGGCCGCTGGCGGCGCAGGAACCGATCGCAGTCGAGACGCCGGGGGCTCCGGTCCGGCTGTCCGCCGCCGATAGAGCGGCGCTGGAATCGACGGAAATGCGCAAGACGCTGCCGTGCACGGTGACTCCCGCTAAGCCTGAACTGGGCTTCGAACTGAGATTTCACGCCGGGTACGAAGCGGGCGTTCCGTTCAAGGAGCTGGCTGGCGATGGCGACCAGCTCACCACGATCTTTCGTGTGATTCCCGAGGGCCGTCCCGCCGATGCGGTCTATTTCGCACAACGCGTCCCCGTGCCTTCCCTCGACGACATGGATCGCGGGTCCGCGTCGCTGACGGGGGCCTTCGACGTTGGTAAAGGCAAGTACCACATCGACTGGCTGATGCGCGATCGCAGCGAACGCATCTGTTCTTTCCATTGGGACGCCGAGGCTGCGCTGGCTCCGCACGACAGGCCAATCGATCTCGATATCGCCGCCGGCGCGGTGCGTCCATTCGACACCGAACCCTTCCAACCAGCGCCACCCGTCGCGCGGGATGGCGGCAATTCGCCGCTCCATGTGAAGGTGATCGTCAATTTCGCGCCCCAGTACGCCGCCGCCGCGGCCCTCCAGCCGGTCGAAATCGGCGCGCTGGTTTCCATCCTGCGCACGATCGGCCGCGACCCACACATCGCCAGGTTCTCCGTGGTCGCCTTCAACCTGCAGGAACAGAAGGTGCTGTACCGCCAGCAGGCGGCGCCGGAGATCGATTTCCCGGCGCTCGGCCGGGCCCTGCGCTCGCTCAACCTCGGCACCACCGATCTCCAGCGGCTGGCGCAGAAGCACGAAGGCTCCGAATTCCTGGCCGGTCTGATCGCCACCGAAGTGGGGGGAGCCAACGACAGTCCGGATGCGGTGGTTTTCACCGGCCCCAAGCTGCGCGTCGAAGACGCGATTCCGGCGGCGGCGCTGAAGCAACTGAACGGTGTGAAGTTTCCCGTCTTCTACATGAGCTACAATTTGAATCCGGCCGCTAATCCGTGGCGCGACACCATCGGGATTGCCGTCAAGTATTTGAAGGGTATGGAATTTTCGATCAGCCGGCCGCGCGATGTGTTCTTCGCGTGGAGCGAGATCGCGGGCCGCATCGGGAAAGCCAAAACGGGCGCCACGGTTGCGGGTAACGCGCCTTCTCAATAGGACGTCAAACGCAGTAGGACATGCGAATCGCCGCCATCGCGCTGGTTGCCGCTCTGCCTTGCCTGGGGCAGCAGTTCGGGATTACGGAGAACCTCGCCCCGAACCTCCCCACCCCGCAGTTGATCGTGGAGAAAATGCTCGAAGCCGGGCACGTCAAGGCCGGCGAAACCGTCTACGACCTGGGCAGCGGCGACGGGCGGATTCTGATCGCCGCGGTGCAGCAATTCGGCGCGCGCGGAGTCGGCATCGAGATCCTCCCGGAGATGTGCGAGAAATCGCGCCGGCACATCAAGGAGCTGGGACTCGAGGCCAAGATCACCATCGTGGAAGGCAGCGCCCTGCGCGCCGATCTGCGGCCGGCCGACGTGGTGACCATGTGCTTGCTCACTGCCTCCAACGAGCGGCTGCGCCCCCTCCTCGAGAAATCCCTCAAGCCGGGGAGCCGCGTCGTAACCAACGAGTTTCCCGTGAAAGGCTGGCGCCCGTTCGCCGTTGCCCACGTTCGCGAAGGCTCGATGGAGCACATCATCTACGTCTACAACATGGGAAAGACCAAGTAGGGCTGCTGCGAGGCACGTCGAAACTGGAACCTGGCGGGAAGAACTACAGCCGTCAGCGCCGCAGCCGACTGTACCCAGTGCGACTACCGGGGACTGGCTCCGGTTCCCGCTCGCATGCTTGATCGCAGGGTAGCCGGATCAAAGCGTCACAGAGGAATCTGTTCCTCCGCCGCTGGAGTACGCAGCCATCGCTTCGCGTATCTCATCAAAGAGCTCTTGAACACGGTTGAGACGAGCCGCGATAAGCGAGGTCTGCTGCAGGTCGCAGGCAGTCTCGACCTCGTGGCAGGCCTCGGCTACCGCTTCGGCTCCCATCTGTCCGGCACTACCTTTAATTGTGTGGGCTTCAGCACGGATGTTCGGGAAACTGGAGGTTGCCAAGGCCCTACGCATCTGCCCAATGCGAGCATCGGTATCTCTGCCAAAAGCATCGATCAGTTTGCCTATTAAACCGTCATCCCCGGCTGCTGCGTCAAGAAGCACTGCTGGTGGCGACCATGTATGCAGGGCTGGCCCGCGCTTTGCCGTCGGGCCACTCGATGGTTGGAGAGGGATCGTCAAGCATTCTCCTGATGTCAAAGTTATACCCAAAGAACTTCCGAACTCAAGTGTCTGACGTGTAACAGCGCTTAATAACCTCAACTTTAGTTAACCGACGGCTAGTCCCCGGCTCTCAGCCCGGTTATTACTCGCCATGCCGGTTGCCAGCATTGACTTTGAGTCCTGTCCGGGGCGTAGGCTTATAGAGGAGTTGGGTTGTGCGGTTCTGGATCGTCAGCATTGGTGCCCTCCAGTCCGGGTGCAGTCCGTCGAGGATGATCATGAGCGCATATGCGTTGCTGCTGAAGATGTTGTGTCCATCGGGTAAGGGGATTGAGCCTCACCTACCGTCGAAACGGACAATACGTCTCCATGCGGGTCTGATCGCGGTTGTCATGCTCGCTGCCAGCTCTTGCACCGGCCGCCACGCCGCCGACCCGCTGGATCGCATCGCGCAGGTCGCGGCCTTGCCGTTTCAAGTCGCGGACCACCGCGTGCCGGTACACCTTAAGGGCTGGGTCACTCTCTCGGATCCCACCACCAATCTGATGTTCCTGGAGGACGGTACCGGCGCTGCACGTGTAGCTCTTCCGTTTCTCCACCTTGACCCCAGGCCGGGCAACTTGATGGAGGTGATCGGCGAAGTGACCGAAGGAGGCACCGCGCCCACGATTGTCGCCAGCGAAGCCACGCTCTTGGAGGGTGCCCACGAACCGCGCGCTCTCCCCATCCGGGTCGCGAACCTCATCGCCGGTCGCGCGGGCTTCCGCTATGTAGCGGTGGAAGGCGTTCTTCGGTCCCGGCGCCAGGACCGCTCGGGCGACATGGTGATCAGAGTGGGCTCGGGCGCCACGGTGATCGAGGCTCACTTCGTCGCCGCAAACGACCTGCCAGATCTCAGTGGCAAAATCGGCGCCCGCATCCGGGTGCGCGCCGTGGCCAATTTGAGCCGCGATATCTACGGCCGCATCGCCCGTATCCGCGTGTCGATCCCCCGTACCGCGGACTTCGAAGTCCTCGCTCGACCTCCACAAACCATCCCCGTTCAGACCATTCGTGAGATGGTGGCGTCGCCCAGAACCTTGCTGGCCGAGCGCATGATCCATCTCCACGGCAGCATTCGGTCCGATGGCGTGCGCGAGGACTTGCAATTCTCCGATAGCAGCGGCTCCGTCCGCATCCGGCAGGCCCCCAACGCAGTGTTGCCGGTCGGGGAAGTGGTCGACGTATCCGGCTTTGCCGAAGTCGATGGTGGCGAGATCAAGATCACCGACGCCAAACTGGCGCAGGCGAATCTCCAAACCCGTCCGGCCGGCGGCGGCCGGATCATCACCTCCGTGGCTGAGGTTCACTCCCTGAGCCCGGAAGAGGCCGGCGGTTCCATTCCCGTTCACGTCCGAGCCACGGTCACCTACATAAATCCCGCGTCCAACACCTTGTTTGTGCAGGATCGGACTGGTCCCACTTACGTGTACGCTGCGCAGATCCGCGAGTTCAAGGTACAGGCAGGCGATGTGGTCGATCTGTCCGGTTTCACTACGCCCGGTCAGTTCGCGCCGAGCATTTCCGGCACTTGGGCAGAACGAGTTTCCTCGGCTCCCATGCCGGCGCCGGCGCCGGTCGAGTTTGAATATCTGTATTCCGGAAAGATGGACAGCGCCTGGGTTCAAACCGAAGGCATCGTGCAGAGTATAGAACCCCATCTCGCCAACTTCGAAGACGCCGTTTCGCTGCAATTGGGATCGCACCAGTACTTGCTGCTCGTCCACAATCCAAAGAAGCGTTCCCTACCGCCGCCGGATAGCCGCGTCCGCGTCCAGGGTGTTTGCGCGTCGCTGTTCAATGCTAGGCGGCAGATCGTCGGTTTTCAGATCTACGTGCCCTCGCCCGAGTTCGTGCAGCTGCTGGAGCCCGGTCCGGACCCGGCCACACTGCGGTCGCACCCGATCGATGAGCTTCTCCGATTCTCGTTCTCCAACTCGCCGGGGCACCGCACGCGAATCCGCGGCGTCGTCACTCTGGCCAGCCCCGCCGGCCCGTCGTACGTCGAAGATACCGGGGCCGGCGTCAAGGTCGTCAATCATGAACGCATGGATCTCCGCCCCGGGGATGTCGTAGACGTACTCGGCTTCGCGCACGCCGGCTCTTTCAGCCCGGAAATGCGGGACGCGCAGGTTTCGCTCGTCGAACGGGGACCAGCGCCGTCGCCGCCGTCCATAACCGTGGATGAGGCCTTGGAAGGTGGCTACGATTCCAAGTTAGTCACCATCGATGCCGCCGTTGTGGACCAGCTCAGA
>CAZFOP010000263.1:0-5868 GCA_964520085.1 uncultured Solibacteraceae bacterium
TACGCAAGTGCATTCTGCACGCCGTGTGGCAGGCGCAGGGGCAAGGCTGCGCGCCGGGCGCGCTCGGCGTCTGCATTGGCAGCGACCGCGCACATGGTTACGAGCTCGCCAAGGGCCAACTTTTCCGCACGCTCGACGATGTGAACCCCGATCCCACGCTGGCCACTCTGGAAGCGGAAATCATGGAGGAGGCCAACCGGCTCGGCGTCGGCGCGATGGGCTTCGGCGGGAAAGCTTCTCTCATCGGTTGCAAGATCATCGCCGCCAACCGCCTCCCGGCGAGCTTCTTTGTTTCGGTGGCGTACGATTGCTGGGCGTACCGCCGCTTGGGCGTTCGACTGGATGCGGCCACCGGCGCCATCACCGAGTGGCTGTACCGCGACCCGGCCAGCCCCGTGGCCCGTATGGCCCGCGGCGAAGGCTTCCCGCTGACCGGGCGCGAAGTGATTCTCACCGCGCCGCTCAGCGAGGCGCAGGTGCGCTCGCTCAAGGTCGGCGACGTGGTCCTGATTAGTGGCGAGATGTACACGGGTCGCGACAACGTGCACGCCTATCTCATGAAGAATCCGCCGCCAGTCGACTTACACGGCGCGGTGCTCTACCATTGCGGCCCTGTCATGTTACAGGAAGAGGGTAAGTGGAA
The DNA here is from genome assembly GCA_964520085.1 of uncultured Solibacteraceae bacterium. Classification (GTDB taxonomy): domain Bacteria; phylum Acidobacteriota; class Terriglobia; order Bryobacterales; family Bryobacteraceae; genus Bog-375. The sequence continues at coordinate 644 of CAZFOP010000263.1, forward strand.
GGTGAAAGCCGCGGGTCCCACCACCAGCATTCGCGAGGAACCGTACCAGGCCGATGTCATCCGCCGTTACGGCGTGCGTGCAGTGATCGGCAAGGGCGGCATGGGGCCGAAGACTCTGGCCGCGCTCAAGGAATCGGGCGCGGTCTACTTGAACGCCATCGGCGGCGCCGCTCAGTTCTACGCGCGCGCGCTGCCCGAGGTGCTCGGTGTGAACCTGATGGAGTTCGGTATCCCCGAAGCCATGTGGCACATTCGCGCCAAAGACTTCCCCGCGATAGTCACCATGGACTCGCACGGCAACAGCCTCCACGCCGACGTAGAGAAAGCCACTGGCGAAGCGCTGGCGGAGATGCAAGCAACCGGCAAGGGCTGAATTGGTGGGGCAGGTTTCTCGCCTGCCAACGTTCGCTTGCGAGCACGTTCCGCCACGGCGTCCTACGGAAAAACTGGCACCATCGTTGCGGAACGTGCCCTCGAGACGTTCCTACTGCACCCAGACCGTCACACCGCTCTGGCTGATCGCATTGCCCACCCGCACCATGATTGAGTTAGCCCCGGTACCGGCTGTCCCCGGAACCACCGCGTCCACCTGCAACACGCCCGCCACTACGCCCGGCGCTTCGCCTGCGAATTGCATCTGCGCGGGCTGGCCGCCGATCAACACCGTGACCGATTGTTGCGGCGCCGGCGTGATTGGACCGACGCCCGACTGGTTCACCGGAGTTACCGCTCCGTCGGTTTGTGCGGGAGTCGTCAATCCTTCTCCGGTCATATAGATCTGGACCACGCTTCCCGCGGCGGCTGGGTTGGCCAGCGTATTCAGAGAGAAGTCCTGGTTGAGAACGGCTCCCGCACCGGTGCCACCACCGTTCTGGGTGAAGATCGCCGGCGCTGTCGTCGCAATTTGCAGGCTGGGCCCGCTCAAGGTCTCGCCGCCGAACGTCACCTGCACGGACGCTGACCCGCTTCCGGCAACCTCGTACGGAACGATGGCATTGACTTGTGTTGAGCTGACGTAGGTCAGTGGCGCGAGATAACCACTGAAGCTCACTGTAACTCCGCCGAGTGAAGTCGAAACCTTGCCCGTCGAATCCAACGTCAGGAACGCTGGATTAGCCGGGCCGATCGAGGTTCCAAAGAGAGACACCATCTCGCCCGGTGAGACCCCGCCATTCGAGTAACTGGCGGCATTCAGCACGGCACTGATCCCAGGCTGCGAAGGAGGGGCGGAGGAAGTCACGGTCAGGGAAACCGCGACGGCGGCGATTCCGTTGACAGTGATGGAGCCGGAATAGGTTCCGGCGGCGAGGCTCGTGGGAGAAACCGATACCACCAGTATCGCGGGAGTCGTGCCGCTGGCGGGCGCGACCGAAAGCCAAGCGCTGTTGCTAGATTGAGCGGTGAAGGCAACCGCGGCGCCACCCGAGACACTCACCTGAATCGACTGCGCCGCAGGCAGACTACCACCGGCCTGGTAACTGAAGCTCAGCGAGGCAGGGTTAACGGAGACGGCGGTGGCAATGGTCACCGTCAGCGAAACCGGGACCACGGTTTGCGGACCCCCGGCGGTGCCTGCAGTGATCGTGATGTTCCCCGAATAGTTCCCCGCTGCCAAGCCCGCGGGAGAAACCGAGACCGACAGCGTCGCGGGCGTGGTTCCACTGGCCGGCGCGACGGAAAGCCAGTTACCGCTGCTCGACGCAGCGGCAGTGAAGACCAGGACGGAGCCGTCCGACGCGGTCAGTTGCACCGACTGTGCCGCGGGCACGTTACCGCCGACCTGGTAGGCGAAGCCCAGCGACCCAGGGCTAGCGGAAACTGTTCGTGCGGCAGTTACCGTGAGCGTCACGGGAATCGATGTTTGCGGACTCCCGGCGGCGGTGCTAGCCAGAACGACATTGGCCTTATAGGTCCCGGCAGCAAGACCCGCCGGATTGACCGAGACCGTCAGATAGCAGAGCGTAACTCCGCTGGACGGTGTAACCGAGAGCCAGCTAGCCGACGCCGTGGCGGTGAAGGAAACCGACGCGCCACCGGACGCCAGCACCACTTCGGTCTGCGAGGGCGGCGGGCTGCCACCGGTTTGGTAGGAGAAGCTCAAGGAGGGGATCTCGACCGAGAGGGTCGCCCCGACGCTGACGTTCAGCGTAACCGGAACCCAAATTGGCGAGACTCCGGTGCCTGCGGTGATAGAAACGCCACCCTGGTAGACTCCGGCGGCGAGGCCGGCGGTAGAAACCGAGACAGTCACCGTAGCCGGAGTCGTGCCGCTGGCCGGCGTGACTAAGAGCCAGTTCGCGTTGCTGGATTGGGCGGTGAAGGACACCGCGGCGCCGCCTGCGGCGCTCACTTGAATCGATTGCGACGCGGGCGGACTCCCGCCGGCGTAGGTGAAGCTCAACGTCGAAGGGCTGATGGAGACGGGTGTGGCGATGACCGTGAGCGTCGCAGGCACGGTAATCGCCGTGCCTCCCGTGGCGCTTGGCGTGAAGACGATGCTTCCGCTATAGCTCCCCGGCGCAAGGCCAGCAACTACGGCACTCGCAACGGAGGCTGCGACGGAAGTGGATGTGTACCCGTTCGAGGGCGACACCAATAGCCAGCCGTTTGGGATCGAGCTGGCCGTCGCCGTAAAGTTGACATTCTCGCCATGCTGCTCGTTCACCTGTATCCACTGGGACGCGGGAGGATACGCGCCCTGCTGATACGTGAAGCTCACTGTGGACGGGCTGGCCGTTAACACCGGGATCACGGGCGCACTAACGGTTAGTGTCACTGGAATCGTGACTACCGTTCCACCCGTCGGGGTGAGGGTGATCGCCCCGGTGTAGACGCCGGCGGAGAGGCCGGCAGTGTTGACGCTGACGTAAAGAGTCGTGGGCGTTGTTCACTAGTCCCGTTCGGTACGGTAGTGCCGTAGAAGCTGAGTGCGAGCCAGTTACCGCCGCTGGGCGAAGCCACCGATGTCGAGACCGTGTAGGTTGTCGCAGTACTGCTTCCGGCCGCGCTCGTGATGGTCAGCTCGTCGTTATACGGCGCGGCGCTCCCTGACGTATAAGCGAAGCTGAGCGAACTGGGGCTCGCAATCACGTTGCCACCCGCCACAGCGGAGACTGTCAGAGTCACCGTCAGCGTCTCGGTGACGTATCCCGACACTACGGTGATCCATCCAACATAGGTGCCGGCATCCAGTCCGGCCGGTTCGACGCTGACGGTCAGCGTCTCGTTCGTGTTCAAGGTTCCCGATGGTGTCACGCTTAACCATGTGGGCGCGACCTGCGTCGTAGCCGAAACCGTGAAGGAAATCGAAGTTGCCGCGGTCAAATTCAGCGTCTGTGACGCAGGCGCGCTGCCGCCGGCGGTTGCGGAGAACGAGAGCGAGGTTGGATTAATGGCCGGAGCCGAACTGGGCGGACCGGCAAGCAGCAGCGTCCCGATCTTGTTTCCCGTTTCCTCGGTGAACCATATGTTCCCATCGGGGCCGGCAGCGATTCCCAAAGGGGTGTCATAGTCGGTTCCAAGGGAGAACTCGGTGATAATTCCGCCGGTGGTGATCTTCGCGATTATCTGCGAGTCTTCCTCGGTGAACCACAGGTTGCCGTCAGGACCCTGGGCGATCGATCCGAGCTGATACAGGCTGGCATAGTATGGCGGTCCCATGACACCAGATGGTGTGACCCGCACCACGTTCGCGGTCTCGGTGACCCAGACGTTGCCATCCGGCCCCTCGGTAAGCCCATACGGGCTGGACAGACGGGACCCCAACCCCACGTAGAAGCCCACGTTCGAGTACACCCCGCTCGTCGTGACCTCAGCGAGCACCTCGTTATTCTGCGGTCCAAACCAGAGGTTGCCATCGGGGCCCACTGCAATGCTGTAAGCACCGCCACAGGAGGTGAGACCCTCGCATTGGTACACGGTGACAGCGCCGCTCGACGTGATCTTGCCGACATTCCCGCTGTAAGCATCGGTAAACCAAGTGTTTCCATCCGGACCGGCCGTGATCCCAAAGGGGCCACCGGATGGGACGGGGTACTCGACGATCACACCGCCCGGAGTGATCTTGCCGATGTTGTTGCCTTGCCGCTCCGCAAACCACAGGTTCCCATCCGGCCCCTTCGCGATGCCGGCCGGATAGGAATATGTCGTGGGTGTCGTGAACTCCGTGATCACACCCGCCGGTGTGATTCTGCCGATCTTGGACGTGTTGTACTCGGTGAACCAGAGATTCCCGTCCGGGCCGGTGACAATGCTGATAGGTTGCGAGTTTGCAGTGGGGATCGGATACTCGATGACCGTTTGCAATGGCGTGGGGGGTGATTGCGCCCACGCCGCACACGCTCCCGCTAGCGCGTAAAGACCGGCCACCAAGATTCCACGTCCGCGCATCGCTAATCTCCGGCTTGTGGTCCCAGCGCTCGGATGGCGGCCGAAGGGGCGCTCCTCTCAATGCGGATGGCAGCCGCATCCAGGTGAAGTCTAATACTACCACCCCCGAGTGTAATGGCGACGCCCGCCGCGCTATCCCGCTTGCTCGTCGGCTTTCATTTTGCGGGCGATCAGGAAGGCTAGCTCTAGCGATTGCTCGTAATTGAGTCTGGGATCGACTTCGGATTCGTAGGCGCGGCCTAAGTCGGATTCGCTGGGGCCGTTAGAGCCGCCGGTGCACTCGGTGACATTCTCGCCGGTAACTTCGATGTGGACTCCGCCTAACTTGCCGCCTAAGGCGCGGTGTATGTCGAAGGCCTGTTCCACCTCTGAGTAGATATCCTCGAAGCGGCGTGTCTTCACTCCGCCGGCGGTGGTTTGCGTGTTGCCGTGCATCGGATCGGCGATCCACAACACGTTGCCGCCTTCGGCGCGGGAAGCGTCGATCAGCGCCGGCAACTCGTCGGCGATGCGGTGCGCACCGCAGCGATGAATCAACGTCAGCCGCCCCGGCTGGCGCATCGGATCGAGAATGTCCAGCCAGCGGCCGATGGTCGCACGGGTAGTTCCGGCACCGACCTTGATGCCGATGGGGTTTTCAATGCCGCGCATGTATTCGACGTGCGCGCCTTCCGGCTGATTGGTGCGAAGGCCGATCCACGGAAAGTGGGTGGACAGGTTGAAGGACCCCGCGCGGCGCGGCACGTGGCGAGTCTGAGCCTCTTCCGAAGCCAGATGAAGAGCCTCATGGCAGGTGTAAAAATCGATGCGGTCGGTGGCGCCGGCGCGCACGCCCA
>CAZFOP010000264.1:0-5846 GCA_964520085.1 uncultured Solibacteraceae bacterium
CCAGCACTCCGGGGACGGCGAGCGGCTCGCGGCCTTGCATCAACTCGACAATCGCCACGCCGGTGTTTCCTTCATAGTCGCTTTCGATCTCCGCCGCCGTGAGGTGCCGGGTCACCGGCACTGGGCCGTGGAAGTAATCCGCGTGCGTCGTTCCGAAGCACGGAATCTCCCGCCCGGCCTGCGCCCACGCGGTGGCGTGGCGCGAATGCGTGTGAACGATGCCGCCGATCATCGGAAATGCGCGATAGAGCGCCACGTGCGTGGCCAGGTCCGAGGAGGGGCGCAGCTTGCCTTCCACCACGTGGCCATCAAGATCGGTAATCACCATGTCGGCCGGCGTCATCTTATCGTACGGCACGCCGCTTGGCTTGATCACCACCAGGCCTTCCTGGCGCGCCAGGCCGCTCGCATTGCCGAACGTGTAAATCACGAGGCCCCGGCGTACCAGCTCCAGGTTGGCTTCCAACACTTGAGTGCGCAGCGCTTCGAGCATTAGGCTCCTCGTCTCGATCGCGCAGCGATGCCGCGCAGCTCGGGCAGAATGTTGCCGATCTCCACCGGCTTCGACTGCTTCTCGCCGAACGAAAAATACAGCCGTCGGTACAGCGGATAGATCTCCGCGTAAATCGCCACCGCATCGGGAGCGGGCTCCACAGTGCGGTAAGCGGGGCACAGCGCTTCCTGCGCTTCTTCGATGCTGCGGAACGTGCCCGCCGCCAGAAACGCAAAAATGGCCGACCCCAGACTGGTCACATCGCCGGCAGGCACCAGCACCGGCTTGCCCAGCACGTTGGCGTACACCTGGTTCAGCACCGGATTGCGTTGAGGAATGCCGCCGCCGTTGATGACGCGCCGCACCGGCACGCCATGCTGCTCCAGACGTTCCAGAATCACGCGGGTGTGAAAGGCGGTGCCTTCGATGGCGGCAAACAGCTCGTCCTGCGCGGTGTGGGTGAGCCGCCAGCCCAGGGTAATGCCGCTCAGCTCCGGATTCACCAGCACGGTGCGGTCGCCGTTATCCCAGGCGAAGCGCAGCAAACCGGTTTCGCCGGCGCGGTAGTTCTGCAACCCTTCGCACAGCGAGGCCACGGTGGTGCCGGCGCGGCGCGCGATGGCTTCGAAGATATCGCCGGTGGCGGAGAGGCCGGCTTCAATACCGGTGCGCTTGGGGTCGATCGATCCCGGAACCACGCCGCACACGCCGGGGATCAGTTGCGGCTGTTCACCGAGCGCCATAATGCAGGTCGAGGTTCCGACCACATTGACCACGTCGCCGAGCTTGGCGCCGGCGCCGATGGCGTCCCAATGCGCGTCAAACGCCCCCACGGGAATCGGGATTCCCGCGCGCAGCCCCAGTTTTTCGGCCAATTCAGCCGTCAGGTGGCCGGCGATCTGGTCGGAGGTTTCGTAGCGCCCGGTCAGTTTCTTGCGAACCCCGGCGAGCAACGGATCCACCGCGACCAGGAACTCTTCTGGCGGTAGACCGCCCAGCGCGGCGTTCCACATCCACTTGTGCCCCATGGCACAGACGCTGCGGGGTAAGTCCGCGGGATCCGTGATGCCGCAGAGCACAGCGGCCACCATGTCGCAGTGTTCGAGCGCGGTCACCATCCGCGCGCGTTTGTCCGGGTTGTGGCGCAGCCAGTGCAGTAGCTTGGAGAAACCCCACTCGGAGGAGTACGTCCCGCCGCACCAGTCGATGGCCGCCAGGCCGCGCGCGTGAGCGGCGGCGGTGATTTCGGCGGCCTCTTTCCAGGCGCGGTGGTCGCACCACAGGTAATAGTCGTCGATCGGCTCCAGGCGCTCGCCCACAGGAATCACGCTCGAACCGGTGGTATCGAGAGCGATGGCTTCCACCGCTTGCCCGTCCACGTCCGCGTTTGCTATCGCCTTGCGCGACGCCAGGGCCAACGCATTCATGTGATCGGCGTGGTTTTGCGTGGCGTGATCCGGATCTTCCTTCTTCCGCAGCAGCGGATACTCCGCCACGCCCGAGCCCAATCTGCCCTTGGCGCTATCGAATATCGATACCCGAACGCTCAGCGTTCCGAAATCCACGCCCGCGACTAATGCCATAGATGCTCTCCCGATATCGGATACCGCGCCGCTTGGAAGTGCCCGGTACGCCCCCTAACGATCGCGTCTCCGATACGCTTTCGGAGCCGCGATCGTTAGGGAGCGGTCGCAGGCGAAAGGGCCTGCCCCTGGAGTCTCTGCACTCGATCGTTCGGTGGCACATGGCCATCGCGACCCAACCCCGGTTTGTATCAGGGCAGGGCTTGAGCCGTGCCACAATAAACGGCCATAAACGGGCTTCAGCCCCTGGGCCATCAACAGGGGCTAAAGCCCAGTTCCTTGCATGATTGTGCGGCACGGCTCAAGCCGTGCCCTGATACCAAACTAATCATATCCCCACGCGATCCAAAATGCAGAAACTCGGCTGGCAGGCGACAGCGCCTGCCCCACTTGAATGCGAATCGAGCTACTGGTGTTCGATCACGCTCCATCCCAGATAGTTGGCAGTGGCTTCGCGCACGGCCGGCGCGACCGAGGACAGGTTGGCCGCCACATGATGCTCGAAGCCGTTTTCGCAAATGTACCGCAGCAGTTTCTGCAAATGCGGAATATGCACCACGCCGGCGCCGCCGAAGGTCTCGAGCGAATCGTCGGTGAATGCGCCTTGGCCTACGTAGCCGGTAATCCGCCCCGCGGCATCGTCGGTGGAGAAGCGCGCGTAGCTCATCGGTCCCGGCTTCACCAAGCCGACGCAAGTGCCATAAGTATTCTCGCGGCCGACCGTGCCAGCGATGATGGCCTGGAAATCCATCTTCACTTCGCGGAAGAAATGCTTGGGCAGGTTGCTGCAATGGAAGCAAACCGCCTTGTCCGGGTCGTCGCCGTAGTTGTTATTCCAATCCAGCAGCGCGCTGGGCGTGCCGGAGGCGAGCTGCATGGCATGCATGCCGATCACGCCGCAGATATCGACCTCGCACGCGCTCGAAATCAGGTTGTTGCTCATCATGCTCATCACCGTGCAAGGGACCACACCGAAGAACTCTTCGAGCGACGTCCAGCACTGAATGGCGCTGACGGAGACTTCGGTTTGCGCCATCCACTGGTCGATGACGGCGCCCAGCTTCGCCATTTTGACGAGGGCGGGGTCGGGCACGCCGCTGGTAGCGACGTAACTGCGGATGTCCTTGAGCTTCGCCACGGCCAGCGGATCGTCGTCCTTCATTCGGTTGATGCGGCCGAGGATTTCGGAAAGGTCGATCGGCTCGACCGAGATGCCAGCGCGTTCCAGTAACTTCTCGCTATAGCGGACCGTGTTGAACGCCGCCGGACGCGCGCCGATGGCGCCGATGCGCAGGCGGCGCAGTCCCTTCACAATGCGGCATACCGCCGCGAACCATTCCAGATCCTTCGCGAAGGCGGCGGAATCCGGCGCTTCCGTGTGGCCGGTGGTCAGCGAGTAAAGGATGCCGTACTGTTTCAGGTTGTTGCAGGCCGACATCTTGCCGCAGAAACTGTCGCGGCGGTCGGTGATCGTCATTGCCTTCGTCGTGTCCGGTGTGGCCTGCACCAGCACCGGCACGTTTAGTCCGGCCATCCGCAGCGTGTCGGCGATGGCGCGCTCGTCGCCGAAATTGGGCAGCGTCACGATCACGCCGTCGATCGTCTCGCGATGCCGCTTGAACAGGTCGGCGCACTGGGCCGCTTCGGCCCGCGTCTCCACGGCGCCGTGCTTGGTGTCTTCGGGTCCGGTCACGACCACCTTGTGGCCCGCCTTCTCCAATACCGCGATCATGTCCGCCCGGCCGCTCTTGGCCAGGTGGTCGGGGAAGAAACCGCGATTGCCGACGATCACACCGAACGTCATCGCGCGCGTTTTACCGTTACTCATAGTCAGTTTGCCTCTTGGGTTGCGCTTCGAAAACCGATTCTAACTTGTTTCGAGACGAAACGGCGCGATGAGCCAAACAAGTGTGCCGCAGTCGTACCACAGGCGGCAAGACCGCCGGCGATACGGCCTCGGACGGTTGCTTCCGCCGTGAAATTCGACCTGCTACGATGGCGTCTATGAAAACCAGCTCGTTTCGCCCGGCGCTGCCCTGGCTGGCCGCTGCCGTGGTTGCTCTGTTCGGCGCGTTGGCAATCCACTCGCAAGCGCCCGCACCGGCGCGCTTCGCGGCCGACCACATGGACACGTTCCTCTACGGCGCCGCCTTCTATGAAGAGTACATGCCGGAGGACCGGCTGGAGAAGGACGTCCAGATGATGCAGCAGGCTGGCATCAGCGTGGTTCGCGTCGGCGAATCCACTTGGAGCGTATGGGAACCCGAGGACGGCCGCTTCGAGTTCGCCTGGATGGACCGCATCGTCGATCGGCTGGCGAAGGCGCACATTCGCGTCATCATGGGCACGCCCACTTATTCGATTCCACCATGGATGTTCCAGGAGCACCCGGAAATTCTGGTGACGCGCCTGGATGGCCAGAAGGCCACCTACGGGTTGCGCCAGAACATGGACATCGCCAACCCCGATTTCCTGCGCTACTCGGAACGCGTGATACGCAAGATCGCCGAACACTACAGAGACAACCCGGCCGTGATCGGTTATCAGATCGACAACGAAACAAGTTCCAATGGCACCGCAGGACCCAACGTGCAAGCCGGCTTTGTGCGCTACCTGCGCGACAAGTTTTCGACCGTCGAACGGCTGAATCAGATCTGGGGACTGGTGTATTGGGGCCAGCAATTACACACCTGGAGCGAGGTTCCGCCGCGCAACGGGATTCTCAATCCCGGCTGGAAGCTGGAGTGGGACCGCTACCAGGATTCGTTGACGACGAGTTTTCTGGCCTGGCAGGCCGGGCTGGTTCGCCAGTACCTTCGGCCGGATCAATTCGTGATGCAGGATTTCGGCGGCGCTACGCGTGGCGACGTCAATGAACGCGAGATTTCGAAGAGCCTGGATATCGCGGGCATGAATCCCTACCACACCACACAAGACGGCTACGACGGCGAAGGTTCGAGCTACGGCGGCGACTTTGCGCGCTCGCTAAAGCAAACCAACTACTTGGTGACGGAAATCAACGCACAGACCATCGGCTGGGATTCGCGCTCGCAGTTTCCGCCGTACGACGGGCAATTGCGCCAGGACGTTTACCTGATGGCCGCGACCGGCGCCAACATGGTGGAGTACTGGCATTGGCACTCGCTGCACTACGGTCAGGAGACGTACTGGAAAGGCGTGCTTTCGCACGACCTAGAGCCCGGCCGCATTTACGCCGAGATGTCGAAGACCGCGCACGAATTGGACCGCGTCGGCAGGCACATCGTCGATCTGAAGGCGGCTCACCCGGTGGCGCTGCTCTATAGCAACGATTCGCGCCGCGGCACCGACTACATGCCGTTCCTGACATCGGCTCCCGCGGGCGAAATGCCCTGGCACCATCCGCAAGGTTACGATCTCGAAATGCGGCGCCTCTACGGCGCGCTCTATCGGCTCAACGCGGGCGTGGATTTCATCTTTCCGGACACCGAGGACCTGGGCCGCTACAAGGTGATCGTGGTGCCGCCGCTCTACATCGCGAGCGACGCGCTGCTCGCTCGCCTGGTCGAATATGCGCGCGCCGGCGGACACCTGGTGCTGACCCTGAAGAGCGGATTCTGCGATGAATACTCTACCGTCCGCGCCGCCATGGCTCCCGGCCCGCTGCGCGAAGCCGCCGGCATCCACTACCAGGAGTTCTCCAACCTCGCAACGCCGCTTGCGCTGCGCGGCGATCCGCTTCAGGCCGGCGCGCAGAACCAGGTCAGCGATTGGGCGGAAATGCTGCTGCC
>CAZFOP010000265.1:0-5828 GCA_964520085.1 uncultured Solibacteraceae bacterium
CCAGGTACTGGAGATCGACTCCGAAAAACGGCGGCTGCGTTTGGGCATGAAGCAGCTCGTCCCCACCGGCCTCGACGAGTACATCGCCGAACACAAGGTGGGCGACGTGGTGACGGGGCGGATGACCGATGTCTCCGGTGGCCGCGCCCGGGTCGAGCTGGGCGAGGGAGTGCCGGCTACCTGCCGCATCCAGAATGAGCCAGCCGGTGCCGCCGAATCGCAGCCGGCCGCCGACAAAGCGGACCTTTCTTCACTCACCTCCATGCTGGAAGCAAAGTGGAAAAAAGGCGGAGCCTCCGGCGGAGCGACCAGGGACGAAGCGCCCCGCTCCGGGCAGATCCGCAGCTTTCGCATCGTCAAGCTGGATGCCGCGCAAAAGCGGATCGAAGTAGAGCTGGTCTAGGCCTTTGGTGCGCTGTCATCCAATTCGGCCTATACTGAGCAATCGAGGAAAGGCAAGAACATAGAAATGCGTCGCGTGGCGGTAACGGGGATTGGCGCGGTGAGCCCAAATGGAATCGGTCGTGAATCCTTTTGGCAAGCCAGCCGCAATGGCGTCAGTGGAGTGAGGCGCATTGCGCGTTTCGACCCAACGCCGTTTCAGGTGCAAGTCGCCGGGCAGGTGCCGGAAGAGTTCGACGAGAAGAAGTACGTGGACGCGAAAGACCGGCCCCACGTCTCGCGCGCCGTGCCGCTGGCAGTGGCCAGCGTGGCGGAAGCGGTGGAAGACGCCGGCCTGGACCCGGCGCACATGACGCGGGACGAACTGCGCGGCATCGGCGTGATGGTCGGCTCCGGCGGCGGCAGCCAGGATTTCACCGAGGAGCAATACCGCCTGTTTTACACCGGCCACCTGAAGCAGTGCAGCGTCTATACGATTCCCACGGGGACCATAGGCACGCTGGCCAGCGAAGTGTCGATGCGGTTCGGTTTCCGCGGCCTGAGCCACATCGTCTCCAACGGCTGCACGTCCTCCACCGACGCCATGGGCTACGCCTTTCGCCACATCCGCGGCGGCGTGCTCAACACCATCGTCGCGGGCGGCGTGGATTCCCCCCTTGCCCCTCTGATCCTGCGAGGGTTCCAATTGATGCGCATCATGTCCACCCGCTGGAACGACCAGCCGGAGCGCGCTTCGCGCCCCTTCTCGCGCGACCGCGACGGCTTCGTGATCGCCGAGGGAGCGTGGTTCTTCGTCTTCGAGGAAATGGAACAGGCCCGCGCGCGCGGCGCCAAGATCTACGGCGAGATCGCAGGGTACGGTTCCACCTGCGAGGCCTACCATCGCGTCCGGCTGGAAGAATGCGGCGAGGAGCCGGCGCGCGCCATCGGGCTGGCCCTGGAAGAATCCGGCATCGCCCCCGCCGATGTGCAGTACATCAGCTATCACGGTACGTCCACCGAGCTGAACGACCGCATTGAAACGCGCGCCGTCAAGCTGGCCTTTAACGGGCACGCTCACAAGCTTCCCGGTTCGGCGTTGAAAAGCCTCATTGGGCATCCGCAAGGGGCCTGCGGCGCCGCAGGCGTGGCTGCCACCCTGCTCGCCATGCGCGATGGCGTGGTTCACCCCACCATCAACATCGACGAACCCGACCCCAATTGCGACCTCGACTACATCCCAACCACGGGCCGCAAGATCGCCATCGAGCACGCCGTGGCCAATTGCATCGCATTCGGCAGCAAGAACTCCGCCATGGTATTGCGTAAGGTCGAGTAAGCGCAGGCGGCGGAAGCGCGTGGAACAGCCACGGCGAACGCCAAGCTCCTGACGCAGGTGGGGTGGGGTGCTATTAGTACCATGACGGATTCGGCGCCCCAAGTACTGGACGAAATCCCGAGAACTCGGTGTCCCAGTGTATACTAATTGAGAGTCCGGAGTATTCTGGAGATCCGGTCATCTGAGCGTACGGTTGGAGGCTTTGTGGTTCGAAACGTTCTGCTATTTTGCATTGCGACGGCGTTGTTGGCGACATCCGCCGCCGCATCGAGCATCGTTACTAACGGCGACTTTTCAGCCGGCGGCGGCAGCTTCAGCGGCTGGACCACCACCGCCTGCACCGGCACATGCACGGGCACGACATGGTCGGTGACGGACGTGGCTTATCCTGCCACCACCGGCGCGCCCACAACTTATGCCGCCACAAACTCCTGTACTGGCGCGGGTTGCCTCAGTACCACCACAGGAGAAACGATTTCCCAGAGCCTCACGACCGTGGTCGGACAAACCTATTACCTGGCCTTCTGGTATGACCCCGCCGGCCATACTGGAGGGCCTGGGGAAGGCACCGATGCACTGGACGTTTATTGGAACGGCGTCGAGGTGGACGCGCTCCTCAACGAGACGGGATCCACCTGGCAAGAGTACATAGTCACGGGTCTCACCGTGTCCAGCACATCAACGACCCTGAAGTTCATCGGCGAAGCCGATAGTAATACCCTGGCACTAACCGAGATTTCGGCGGCCACAGGTGCCCCGCCCGACCCGCCCGCTCCCGAGCCGGCGTCTCTGACGCTGATCGGCGGCGCGCTGCTGGGCTTCGGCGCCATCACCGCCGCGTTGCGCCGCCGGCGCAAGGTCTGAACGGTTTCCAAGTTTCTCGACGGAACGCATTTGAGGCGGGCTCCAGTAACGGGGTCCGCCTCAAGTGTTTTGTGGGAACGTGCGTTGCCGATCGACGCACTCCGGAACGGCGCGGGGGAGCGAAAGCTCTTGAAAAGCGCGGGGCTGAAGGAAGAATCGGCGGGCGCTCGGAGGATTTACGCCCGCCGGCCAGGTCGGCGGGAACCGCAAAGATTCCCATACCAACCCACTGGTAATGACGGCTTTCGTTTCACCGTGGTTACAGGGCTGCCGACGGTGCCCCATTGCACCGAAAGTCGCGTCCAGTTGCGTGAGAAAACGAAGGGCTGGCTAAACGATTGACGGCAAGAGCCGCCTACGGCTCGCAGCGCATGCTCTCCCGCGCGATGCCTCTCTGCTTTTCGTTACCGAACGCCTGGCTGAAGTGTAGGGCGGACGCTCTCGATATAGAGTGTGAGGTGTGGGCGCGGAAGCGAGGGGCCGACGCATTGTGCGCGGAAGTTCAGGCGTGGCCGCGCTGCGCTACTGCGCCAACAAGCTCTGGCAGCGGCCGAGGCCGGCTTGCAAATCGGCCATGGCGGAGAGCACCTGCGAGGGTAAATCGCCAGGCGCGTTCTGGCCGGGCGTAACGCCGAGCAGAACCGAGAGCAGCACTTCGAGGCGCCGCGAAGCGCGGAAGCTGTCTTCGGCGGCCTGCTGCCATGCGGCATTGTCCGCAGGCGCGGACGGCACCGCCGCGGCTTTGCCACCGAGGCCAGCCAGCACCGGAACCAGCGCTCTCTCCATCACGCGCACCTGAGTCGCCAGCGCCGTTACGTGATCGCGTGCGAGTTGATGGAGCTGCGCGCGGTCCGCCGCGGCCATCGATACTTCATTTTCAGCCTTAAAACGCTCCGCCACGCTGCGCAGCGCGTAAGCGTGCGACATGGCGGCCTCGTTACCATCAAGAACGTGCGTGCTGAAGCGCTCGAAGGCGGCGCGCCCGCCGAGTTGCTTCTCGATGCGGGTCTGAATCCCCAGATTGGCCGTATCGCCGCCGGTTGCCGGAGCCGCCGCGGGAGGCGGAATCAGCATCGCTTCCGGCTGCGAGAAACGCACTTCGACGTTTGCATCGCCATCCAGCAGCTCGTGGACTTGCCGCTGACGCTCGGGCGAGACTCCCGCACCGGACACCAGCACTTTGCCATCGGTCAAATTGACTTCCACAGGATCGCCCAGGTCGGCCCCGATCCGGTGCAGGGCAGTAACCACCTGCAGTTCATCCGAAATCGAGGCCGAGGACCTGGGCGTAAGTGCAGCCGGCCGGCTTGGTACGACTGGCCGCAAGGGAGCCTCGTGAGGTATCGCAACGGGAGAACCGTCGGGTTGGAAGGGAGGCTCCATAACCTGGGTAAAATCAATCCAATTCTGATCGCGAAACTCGAATCTGCTTTCCACCGGCGCCAAATCCGCGACGCGCAAGAACAACGTGGCGGAGGCCAACTCGCCTTCCGCCGTCTCGGTGCGGATGCGATAGCAGGGCTCGTGCGGATCTTCCGCGGCCGGTTCTGTTTCGACGTCGTCGGTCTTCCGCGGCAGGCTGTCGCGCCAGGCTTGGAAGGCGCGCGCGCTGAGCGGGTCCGCATCGTCGAAGTGGGCCGCCTGGAATGCCATATGAATGTCGGGCGGCAGCGGCAAATAGTTTCCCGCGGAACCGCCGACGGTGTGCAGCACCGGCAAGCCGGAGCGCATATGGACACTGATGGTGCGAACCGGCATGGGGCGCGCAGTGGCCGCGGCCACCGCTCTTTGGAGCAACGACGCCGCCTGCACGCTGGGGGTGTGGCCGAACTCGAGCACTGCCACGATTACCAGTGCGGCCACCGCCGCCGCCGTTCCCCACTGCCAGACCGGGAGCAGGCGCGGAACACGTTTCCAGAAAGGCGCGGCGGCAAGTTCCGTATCCACCCGGTCGAAACCGCGATCCAGAGTCTGCCAGGCCTGCGGCGCTTCCGGCAACAACGCCCCCAGCACCTGCTTGCGATAGCGGACGCAATCGGCCACCGTGGCTTGGAGCGATTCCAGCTCCGCGCGGCATTGCCAGCAGGCTTCCAGGTGCTTGCGGACCTGCCGTGCCTTGCGCGCCGGCAACTCGCCATCGAGCGAGCGCAGCAGCACGCCTTCTTCGGGATGTCCGCTTGGCCAACTACTCATCCCGCACCTTCTTGAGCCGCTCCATGGCGCGCCGCAGGAATTCGCTGACGGCCGAAGCGCTAATGCCCATCGCCGCCGCGATTTCCGGATACCGAAGCCCTTCCATCCTCAGGAACAGGCACCGTTTCTGTTGTTCCGACAGGGATTCCACCGCGCGGTGAAAGCGCAGCATGCGCTCGCGTTCCAGCAGGTCGTCTTCCGCGTTGTTGGCCGGCGCGGCCAGTCTGGCTTCCAGTTCCGCGTCGAAGGCGTGTTCCGGGGCGTGGGCGGCGCGCACCTTCAAACCCCAATTGTGCGCCACGCGAAACACCCAGGCCCGGGGGTTTTCGATTTCTTCGCCACCTTTGAGCGCCGCATAAAGGCGAAGGAACACTTCCTGTGTGGCGTCCTGCGCCCTGGAGGGCGTCAGACCAAGCGTCATCAGGTACCGGTAGACGTCCTCGCGGGCCTCCTCAAATAATTGAGTTACTTGAGTTTGCAGCCCCGACGCTGCGCCTTCCTGACGCAAGATCCCCACCAATTCCTCGCTCATTTGGAACGCGGCCATACACTGCTCACCACTAAGACCCAGAAACTCGCTTTTCAACTACACCCCGGTCAACTTTTTTTTAAAGTATATTTTTTGGAACTTTGGCGGCGGGTGTAGTTGGAACGGCGGTGCGCCGGGTCTTTGTAACAGACGCTCAATTACATGCCCGGCCCAACCGTCTGTGCAGCCATCGTCACGTATAATAGCGCGCGGTACATCCGGCGCTGCCTGGAAGCGGTACTTCGCCAACAGGGCGTACCGTTGGAAATCGTCGTGGTGGACAACGCGTCCACCGATGGGACTGTGGCCGCCCTCGGCGCATTTGGCGAGCGGGTGCGGGTGATCGGCTGCAGCCGCAACCTCGGTTTCGCAGCGGCCCAGAACCGCGCCATCCGCGCCAGCAAGGCCGAATGGGTGTTGACGCTGAATCCGGACGTGTTGCTGCGGCCCGGCTTTATCCGCACTCTGGTGGAAGCCGGCCAGGCCGATCCGGAAGCGGGCGCCGTTTGCGGCAAGCTGCTT
>CAZFOP010000266.1:0-5813 GCA_964520085.1 uncultured Solibacteraceae bacterium
GCAAACAACCTCAAGAAAACTCGCGGAGGCCCGGATGTGCGGAAGTTGGGCTAGCCTCACGGTAAGCACGGACAGCTTCGACGCGCCGACGAACTTCAGGCGACTTCCGAATGGCCTGGGGCGAAACGTCTCTTAGCCAAAGACACCAGCGCTTTTCCCCGTGAAGATATTCGTGGGCGCTGAGAAGCGGGCGGACCATCGGACGCGCCTCTGGCTCATCGCGGAGGAGCCGTCTTTTTTCATCGTCCGAGAGGAGAAAATTGCCGTCGTCGTTCGGCATACTCCCGAACTGCATTTCCGGCACCGCGCACACCGGCTCATCCCGATTCCGCAGAGCCATGTCGCGGCCCTCAATCAAGTAAGGGCTGATGTTGCTCGCCGGTATCGCGAGGACCTTTCCGCCATTGGATTCGTAGTCGTATATGCGTTTGTCCTGTACGTCGAAAGGCCCAAACCCAACCACGACAACGTGGACGTGAGCTTTGCCGCGCGCTTCGCTTTCCCACGCGAACGTTCGATGAGCGAAATGTATCTTAAGATTGAGCTCGCGAAACAGAACCGGCCACAAGACGCCCGGCTGCTCTCCTTGTGTAATTGAATTCGTAGACACGAAACCCACCTTGACTCGCGTGCCCTGAACATACTGGGCCGCGCGCAGGTACCAGCAGCAGACGTAATCGAGAGTGCCCGTCCCTCTCGCGTCGCCAAAGACAGTGATCATGTCGGCCTGTTGCTCCGGGTCGCGAGCTTTCTTCCCCACGAACGGCGGGTTACCGAGGACATAACTGCACCGGTCGGGCGGAAGGATCTCCGCCCAGTCGAGGCGCAGCGCGTTTCCCCAAACGATCGTGGGAGACTTCCTGAGCGGCAGGCGCACGAAGTATTGGCCGAATCCCTCCGCGAGACGAATGTTCATCTGGTGATCCATCAGCCACATCGCAACCTCCGCGATGCGCACCGGCCACTCCCGGATTTCGATACCGTAAAACGCGTCCACGTCAACAAGCGACAGCCCCTGAATATCGAGGTTCGGCTGGTCAGCCCGGTGTAGCAGTTGGAGGATTTCGATTTCCAGTAGGCGCAGTTCGCGGTAGGTCACCACGAGGAAATTCCCGCAACCGCACGCCGGGTCGAGAAAGCGAAGCCCGGCGATCTTCTCGTGGAGGCGCCTCAGTTCGGGCTTGCTCCTCCTGGCGCGCTCGAATTCCGCGCGCAAATCGTCCAGGAAAAGCGAGCGGATCACCTTCAAGATGTCGCGCTCGTTGGTGTAGTGTACGCCGATTTGCCGCCGTTCTTTCGGCTCCATGACGGCTTGAAAAAGCGAACCGAAAATGGCGGGCGAGATACGCGACCAATCGAAGTGCGTGCAGGCCAGCAGGGCGTTGCGTATGTCGCGATTGAAATCGGCGAAGCCAAGATTCCCGGTAAAGAGATCGCCATTGACCCATTGGAAAGCAGCCAGCGTTTCGTCGAGATTCTTCTTGCGCTTCTCGGCCGGCGTATTGAGAACCTCGAATAGACGTGCGAGGTGCAAACCGAGATCGAAGCCATCCTCGGCGGTGCGGTTCAGCAGGTACAGGCGGAACGATTCGCGCTCGAAGATCCCGGTGTCTTCTCCAAACAGACAAAACAGGATGCGCACCAGGAAGCGTTCGAGATGGTGCCTCGAGTAGCCGCCTGCTTCCAGCGTGTCGTGCAGGCGGCCCATGATATCGACGGCCCTGATGTTGATGGAGTCCTGCTCTTCGAACCTGTGCTGTTTATAGCCGGGAATAAATGCGAAAAGATGAATGTGCCGGTGAAACTCGGGCAGCGGAAACTCTACAACAGACACTCTGCGATTACCGAACAGCGGCAAGCCGGGTCCGTCGTCCGGCTCCAGATCGTACAGGGCGATGCGGGCAAAGTCGGATACGATGACGTAGCGCGGGATCTCATCGGCGCGGCCTTCGCGCGCGAGGTCGCGGAAGTAACGGAAGGCCTGCGACTCCGGCTGGCCGAGGTCCTTGCCGAAGCTGTTGTGCTCGATGAGCACGATGCCAGGCCAAAATAGATCGATGTAGCCGTACTCGCCGGAGATTTTCCTGACCGGCTCTTCATAGCTTGCCACGGCCCGGCGGCGGACTCCAAAACAATCGAAGAATTCGTCCCAGAACGGCTGCTTTTCGCCTCGTCCGCTCTTGGCTCCCGCCCATTTCCTCGAAAACGCGATGGCGCGATGGCGGATCTCATCCCAGGAAAGCGGCATCGGTTGGATGGTAGCAAGACTGTGCCACTGCGCTGTATGCGCGATCCTGATTCCGAAGATCCCGGTAATCGGGATGCCCCACCAGCACATTCCTCGCGCATCGCGTCAAATTCGGTGAAACGCTGAGGCGGCTCAGATCACTACCTGGGGAAAGCTGGAGGCAGGCTTCGCGTCATGCCAGGCAGCCGGGGACTTTGGCGCTGACGTCCGGGTTCTCTCGACAGGCGCCGGCGCGTACCGCTCGGCGGGGCACGGCTGCGTGTTTGTCTGCTGGAGCTTTACCAGTTTCGATTTGTCCCGGCCGCGACGGGAGGGTTGCGGTCCCAATGGGACATGTCGAGAGGCGGAGGATGAGGCCGCGTTTGCGGTGAGGAGGCCCGGCCAACCGGCCGGTGCGCCGCCGCGGCCTCTCCACCGGTCCTGGGACGAAGCTGCCCGCGTGGTCATTTGCGCGGGTTCCGGCTTGCCAGCCAATCGGTCTCGCAGGGTGGGGGTCCGAGGCGGCGGCTTAGCGGTCAGCGGGCCGGGAGCACCTGCAGTCACTCGTAAGTCTAAAACCGCGCCAAGAGGCGCTGCCGGGACGCAGCGGGCTGGGCTAGGTAGCGGCTGGAGACAGCGAGCTGACTGAGCCGCTGCCGACAGCGGGCGCGGCCGACGATCGCCATTGTCCGGCACCACTCGCTCAATTCGCGCAATTGCCACAGCCGTGCGGTTGGGATCGGGCCTGCGGCCGAGTCGCGCCGCAGCCGGTCACCCAATTCCATCCACAGCACATTGGCCTTGCCAAACTCGCCCGCGGCCACGGCGTGACGGATGCGTTCTTCCAAAGGTTCCAGCCCGTCCTTCATGTCTTCTCCATCAGCCATTGATAATCGACTGCTCGTCGATCTGCTCGGCCTGCAACATTTGGGTCAGATAGCTGCCCTGCTGCTCGGTTGTCGCGATCAGCGCATCGGCCGCCGCCATCTGTCGCGTCAGATTGCTTTGCATGGTGGTGATCTGCGCGTTCTTGGCCGTGATCTGAGTGCCAATGGAGGTCGCCTGGCTCTGCAGGCTGGTCTCCTCGTTCATCACCACGCCCGTATTCGGGTCGATCAGGTCGGTGAGGGTGTTGGTGGCGCTTTCGAGCCATCCTCCGCCGGTCGCGGACCCGAGGAAGGACGCGAGCGCCGAGGTGCTGTTGCTGTAAGCAGTGTCCAGTGTCTGGGAATCGAACGTCAACTGGCCGTTTTCGCTCAGCTTGAGGCCCATGTCCGCCAGACCGTTCACTCCACTTGACGAAGATGTGAAGTAGGTAGCCAGGTTATCGACCGCCTGCGTGATCTCGGAGAGGACGGGCTGGCCCTGTAGCGGGCCGGCGGATTGGCCGCGCTGCGACTGCAAATCGGTTACCACCTTGTTGTACGCCGACGAAAAAGAAGAGAGTGCGCTGCTGAGCGCATCGTCGTTGCCGCTTACCGTCACCGTCACCGGATTGCCGGGATCGGCCGCCAGCAGATTGATGGTCAGGCCGGTGGCGATGGTTACCGACGGTGAGTCGCTGGTGACCGTGTTGCCGGAGCCGTCGACGATGTAACCCGCCAGACTCCCGGCCGGGCCCTGGGTTTGCAGGCTGTCGCCACCGGAATCCTGGATATCGAGCGTCTGCGCGCCGAGCGTGGTGGCTTCGAGCGAAATGCGCTGGTCGGGACTGGCGTCGGACCCCACATTCACCACCGTAGCCTGCACTTGGCCGCCGTACTGCTGGTTGATGGCGGCGGCGACACTGGTGGCGCTGCCATCTGTCGACTGAATACTGTAGGACATACCCCCGATGACGAGGCTGTAGGTTCCGCCCGCATCGCCGCTGGTTCCGGTCCAGGCGCTGGCACTCAAGCTGGAAGCGTAAGCGCCGGCAGAATCCACTTCAATCGAGTAGCTGCCCGCGACCGCACCGGTGCCGACCGAGGCGCTAACCACATCGGGGTTGGAAACGTCGGCCTGGTACGAGCCGCTCATCGCCGCATCTACACCCTGAATCGCAGTCTGCAGCGAGCTCAGATCGGTGCCGATTGAGGACAGCTCGGAGTATTGGTTCTGTAGCGTGGTTTGTTCGTTGGTAAGCTCGGTGACAGGCAATTCGGCGATGGCCACCGCCCGGCTGATCACATTCTGCAGGTCGCTCGAGTAGTCGCTGGCGCCGGTAAACGCCGACGAAGTGCCACTGGTGCTCGCGCTGGTGCCAGTGCCGCCGGTGGCAGTCGAACCGGAGTTCGAGGAACTGCTCGATCCTTCGACGGAGATGGGATCGAGAATCGTCGATAACGCGCTGCTGACGGTGCTCATATGTACTCAAGCGGTCCGGGCCGGAGGTGGGGTCCGGGCCGGACCGCGGTTCAGGGCCGGCGGCATTGCCCGCCGGCCATCAGGGAATTCGCTACGCGCCCTTCAACAGGGTAAGCAGCGCTTGCGGTTCGGCGTTGGCCTGGGCCATGGCGGCAATCGAGGACTGCTGCAGGACCTGGGCTTTACTTAGGTTGGCCGCTTGCTGCGCCACGTTGGCGTCGCGAATCTGCGATTCGGCGGAACTGAAGTTGGTGATCTGCGACTGCGCCAGGGAAGAAGCGAAGCCGAGCTGGTCTTCACCCGTACCAACCGCGGCTTGCGCGGTGCCGAGCAAAGCAACCGCGGCGGTGATGGCAGTGACCGCAGCCTGTGCTCCGTCCATGGTGCCGATATCGGCCGTGCCACCGGCGCCCACCTGCATCGAGGTGAGAGTGAGGCCTTGCGCGGGCGTCTGCGTCGCCAGCCCGGTACCATCCGACGTGGTGCCGAGCGAGACCTGGAAACCGCGCAGCGTGCTGATGAAATTCACATTCGTGCCGGCGGGATTCTGAACGGCCGTGATCTGCTGCAGGGTCTTGTCGTCGGAATTCTGCAGGGCCGTGTTGATCGCCCCCAACGTGTCCGCCATCGTGTCCGTGTCGGCGTTGGTCAACTTCACGGTCAGGGTGTGAGCCGTCCCGGAAGCGTCGTTGGCGGCAATGGTGATCGCCTGGGTGGCGGCTCCCGCGGAAACTTGCGCGTACAGCAGGTCGGATTCGGTGTTCACGCTGGCCACCGTCGTGCCCAGCATGTAACTGCCACCCGCAATCAGGCTGCTCCCCGCGGTGCCCGCCGCTGCACCAACCGGTGCGCCGTTAAAGTTCCCGATCAGGGCGTTGGCCGTCAAGTCATCCGCGGCAACCTGGAACGCGGCGTTGCTGGAGTTGCAGATGCCGGTGACCGGATCGTCCAAGGACGGGGCCTCCGGCAAACTGACGGCGCGGACCGCGCTGAATCAACCGGTGACCCTCTTGTTAATCCGGAAAACCGACAGTGCCACGGAAATTCGCATCACTGTGGGCACGTTTGAAAGTGAGGAAAACCGGACGGAAGCGCAGCAAATCTACGACAAGATGAAAGTGCGATTCAGCGCCTGAAGCCGGTATCCAGATGTGACGGCGATGATCGCGTCCCGGAACGCTTTTCTGTATGAACCCAAATGATGATTTCAAAATTGTCCTGCTGCATGACGATCCGGTCT
>CAZFOP010000267.1:0-5796 GCA_964520085.1 uncultured Solibacteraceae bacterium
TATGCTCGCTGCCACTAAACCCTGCCTTCCACTATTTTACCGTCAGCGCGGTTGGTTTCTGCGCCGCGTGCGGGTGCCGGTCACCCGCATAGACCTGCAGTTTCCGGAACATCTGTTTGCCAAGCTTGGTCTTGGGAAGCATGCCTTGCACGGCTTCTTCCACGATGCGAATGGGCCTTTCCGCGCGCACCCGCTTGAAACTCTTCTCCACCAATCCGCCCGGGTACCCGGTGAAATGGCGGTAGACTTTGTTGTCCTCTTTCCGGCCGCTCAGCCGGACTTTCTCCGCATTAATGACGATCACATGATCGCCCGTATCGAGGAACGGCGTATAGGAGGGTTTGGTCTTGCCCATCAGCAGCATGGCCGCCTTCGTGGCAATCTTGCCCAATACCACACCCTGGGCATTGATGACATGCCAACGGCGTTCGATGCTGTTCTTGGAAGGAAACTCCGTACTCATTGACACACTTCTCCAGCGATCTAGAAGTCGCAAAATTTTAGGTTAGCGGCTACGGGCGCGATTGTCAAATTGCAGTGACCGATCTCGCTCGTGTCAGCCCGCCTGCGCTGCCATCAGAGCATCCTTCGACCGCCTGGAAAGACCATCTTCGCGTGGTGCTTGTATCCAAGCGCAATCCGCTGAATATCGAGGCGGCGGGGCGGGCGATGGCGAACTTCGGCTTCGCGCGCCTGCGTGTGGTGAACCCGGATGACGTCGCGTTCCGCTAAACGCGCTCGGCCGTCGGCGCGGCGCCGCTACAGCGTCTCCCAGGCGATCAGGTCCTCCAGTTTCTTTTTCGGCATCGGCTCGGGCCAGCCGTTGGGCACGCCGATGGGCGTGATGCAGACGCGCTGGTAGCGCTCGGGGATTTCGAACGCCTCCTTTGTGGCCGCCTCGGAGATCGAATCGGTGATGAACACGGTACCGTACCCGAGAGCGCGAGCGGCTAACATCAGATAGCCTGCCGCGAGAGGCCCGTCCCAATGATTGTAAGTGGGGTAGGTGGATTGCGAATCGGTAAGCACCACCACATAGACGGGCGCCGAGAAATAGCCGGCCATGGCCTTCTCCCTCTTCTCCCGCCGGTGCGCGCGCTCTTCGGGCGAGAGGTCGCCGGGATGCGCCTCGGCTAGCTCGATGCAGCGGGTGCGCAGGCGCTCGATTCTGGCGCGGTCCTTGACGACCAGGAACTTCCACGGCTGCTGGTTGCCGGAGGTTGGCGCACGGCGCGCCGCGTCGAGAATGAGGCGCAGGTGCTCGTCGGGAACCGGATCGGGCTTATATTGTCGGACCGACTGGCGCTTGGCAAACAGCGCGAGGAGTTCCGATTCAGTTGGCGCCGCGGCGGCGTTTGGCGCGGCAGCGCCCAGGAGTAAACTGCTGCCGGCGAGTTGGAGACAGGATCTGCGAGTAGGTGTGTTCATTGGCTTCGGTTTCACCTCACGCTGCGCGGCGGCTGCGAACCGAAGGCCTGAAAGGACAAGTCAGTCCCCGGGGAGAGGAGAGCGATGCAATCGGATTTCCAAAGTCGCCCCAAATGGCGGTCCGGGTTTGGGGCAGACGCTTGGAGAATGGCTGTCCGCTTTTGGGATGCTCACCCCAAAAGCGGACAGCTTTCATTGGCCTCGCGACCAACTCGCCCACCCCCTGCGCTACCATCAAAGCATCCTTGACCGCCTGGAAAGATCATCTTCGCGTCGTGCTGGTTTCGACGCGCAATCCGCTGAATATCGGAGCCGCGGCGCGGGCTATGGCGAACTTCGGGTTCGAACATTTGCGCGTGGTGAACCCGTACGACGTGGCTTTCCGCGAAGCGCGTTCGGCGGTGGGCGCGGCGCCGCTGCTGGCGCGGGCGGAAGAGTTTCCGAGTGTAGGCGATGCGGTCGCCGATGCCACGCTGGTGGTGGGCACAACTTCGCTGGGGCATCGGGAACTTCACCACCCGCTGCGCCGCCTGGAGTTTGGCACGCGGCTGTTGCTGCGGCGGCTGCCGCACTCGCCGGTGGCGCTGCTGTTCGGCTCGGAGAAATTCGGCCTCTCGAACGAAGACATCAGCCACTGCCATTGGCTGATGCGCATCCCTACGCTCGATCGCGATTTGTCGATGAACCTGGGTCAGGCGGTCGCTCTGTGTCTCTACGAATTGATTCGTAATCCCGATGCCGCCGCCCGGCCGGACCGCGTCAAGCCCGCCTCCGCCGCCCAGAACGAGCAAATCACCGCGCTCTGGTCCCAGGCCCTGCGCGCGAGCGGCTATGTGAATCCGCTGACCGCCCGATCCACCGAAGAGAAGCTGCGCCGCATGATCCGCCGCTGGAATATCGCCGCGCGCGACGCGCCGGTGACGCTCGGCATGTTGCGGCAAATCCTGTGGAAGCTGGGGCACGAAGAGTGAAGGCGTGGCGCGCACAGTCTTGCCGGCAGCGTCACCACTCGTGGCGACGTTCGCCACGCCCCGGCGAAGAAATGTCGCGATGACTCTCGACACAGCCGGCAGGACTGCCGGCGTCACGGTGGCAGACGCTCGATTGGATTGGCTAAACTGGCATCCTGGTGCCATTATGTGGGAACGGTTTTTCTCCGATCCGCTTCCGGCCGGCACGCCCGCGCCGGATTTCACGCTGCCCGACGATGCCGGCAACCAAGTGCGGCTCTCCGCACTGCGCGGCAGGAACGTCGTGCTGGTTTTCTATCCCGGCGACGACACGCCCGGCTGCACGCACCAGCTTTGCCAGTTGCGCGATTCGTGGGACAGCGCACGCACGCGCGGTGTGGAAGTCTTCGGCGTGAATCCGCAAAGCGCTGGCAGCCACGCCGGCTTTCGCCAGCACCATAAGCTGCCGTTTCCGCTGCTGGTGGACGCGGGCCGCAAAGTGGCGTCGCTATACGACGCGAACGGAATTCTCGTGAAGCGCACGGTTTACCTGATCGGTCCGGACGGCGTGATTCGATTCGCTCGCCGCGGCATGCCGTCGCCGAGCGAAGTTCTGGCCGCGGCGGAAAGCTGACGGCGCCCTGCCGCCGGCCGGCAGGATGTTTCGATTCCACGATTCCGTGCCGCCATTCTGGCATATAATACTAGGACCGATATGGCTGAACTCGAGATACATCACGAAGGACATGAGTCCGACCCCAAGGGCCAGATGATTGGCATCATGGCAGCGATCCTGGCGGTAGCGCTGGCAATCGTCTCCATCATGTCGCACCGCACGCACACGGAGGCCATCATCAGCAAGTCCGAGGCGAACGATACGTGGGCGGAATACCAGGCAACCCGCATTAAGGCCCACAACGTCGAGCTCGGGTCGAGCCTGCTGGTGGTGCTGGACGCCAAGGGCGACGCCGCCGAAAAGATGCGCGCCGATAACGAAAAGAAGTTGAAGAAGTATGAAGAAGAGGGCAAGGACATCCAGAAGGAAGCCAAGGCCCATGAGGCGGATTCGGATGCGGCCGAACACCGCGGACTGCGCTATGACTTGGGCGAAGGACTGCTCGAGATCGCGTTGGTGCTCAGCTCGATCTACTTCATCTCACGCAAGCTCATGTTCCCCTGGATCGGCCTGATCGCGGGCATCGCAGGTATCGCGTGCGCGCTGACCGGGCTGGCCATGTAGCTCCGCCTCTTGGAGCGTGGGCGCTGCACCGCACACTTCACTGACCGGCGACGTAAATCTGAAAGCCCTGGCTGCTGTTCCAGTAGACGTCCACGTTGCCGCTCGACTGCACGGTCAGATAAATCTCGCCGGGATAGTCGGCGGCCTGAAAGTTGATCTGGCTGGCCCCGGCCACCAGGTATGGTGCGGGTCCTGCATACTCGACTGCGAACGGCTGCCAGACACAGAAAAGCAGGCAGTTAGTTCCCACGGTATCACTGGCGTAGACTCCGATCGTCAGAACGTTGGTGGGCAGTGGAAGCCCCACCAGCGTACCGTCGGCCTGGGCCGGCGTGATCGAACCGAGGCCAGTCGCCCACACAGTAACGATCGAGCCGACCGGTGCGGGATTGCTGGCCGTGTTCATGCTTCCGTCCTGATTCGACGCCGTTGCGTAAGTGCCGTCCACCGTGAAGACGGCCGGAGCCGTCTCTGCCACCGCCCAGGTCAGGCAATTCGTCTTCACGTTGTTATAAGAGACACAGACTTGCGTGTTCTCCCCCGGCGTCAGCGACCACGGCGCCATAGCATTGATCTGTGCGTCCTGCACCCACAGCAGTGGCACTGGCTTCCCGTCGAAGGTCACCTCCACGCCTGCCGCCTGGGTTGGGAAGGGGCTCTGCAGGGTGGCCTGCGGCTGAACTCCTTGCTGGGGTCCGAGCCCAGTTCCAAACAATGTAACAATCTCTCCCGGCGCGATCGGCACGGCCTGAAAGCTCGCCCCATTGGCCAGACAGGCCAGTGGAGAGATCGGTGCATTGGCATTCGGGGAAAGGCTCAACAGGAAGGTGGGTACCGCCTCTGGCGCCAGGACGAACGGACCGGCCTGCGTGGCTGCATAGCTTGGGCCGGCTGTCGCCAACAAATAGACGGTCGAATTCGGACCCGTGGCAAGAACCGGGCCTTGAGGGTTGGCAGCGCCCGCGGTGCCTGGAATGTAGGTGGTCTGCAGAATTGCACCGTCGGGAGCAACCACGGTCAGGAAGTCGAAACCCCAAGGCGCATTCCCGCACGTCGTCAGACTGTTCTTGACCTGGAACTCTTGATTAGACGTTTCCGCGATGTAAGCGTTCCCTGCTGCGTCCAGCGCAAATCCGCCCGCGTAGGCAAACCCAGGAACGGTTGTCACAGGCGTTACCGCACCCGTGGAATCCACTCGCTGCAAAGCGCCATAATCCTCGAGCACCAGGGCATCCCCGCTCGCATTTACGGCAACCGCCGCGGGGGCCTGAAGCAGGGTTGCGTAAAATCCGGAACTGCCGTCTAGCGCCACCCGTGCGAGAAAACCTGTGAAGGTGTTTTGAACGAACGTGTATCCCGCAACGAACGCCGCGCCCGAACTATCCGCGGCAATCGCAGCCGGTATGCCCGCCACCTGTGCGGTGTAATCGACTGCGCTGCCGGCTGCATTCAGTCGAACCAACTCCGCCTTATTGTTGGTCGCATCCGTCGCAGCAGCCACATACACGCGGCCTTGGGAGTCGGCCGCAAGAAAGGACCCATATCCAACACTCGCCACGAATCCCACCGGCATCTTCCACGCGAGGCCGGTCGCGCCCAGCTTGGCCACGTAGATGGATGTGTCCCCGGGTTGGCTCACCGGTGTCACGTATACGCCGCCGTTGGGATCCACTGCCATTGCGTTCACCGAGAATCCAAGCTGGTTCTGCCACAGAATTGTCGTCCCATCCGCTGACAGCTTTGATACCAAGCCGCAACAACTGCCCGGAAGGAACGACATTATGTAGACCGCCCCGGAACTGTCCGTCGCGATCTTGGTGGTGTAGCCGACAAGCATCTCGCTGTAACCCACCCCCAGCAGTAAGCCGGATGACTGTGCCATCGCGCAGGACGCGCTCAACAACGCCAGACAGAGGAATGCTCGCACACGCATGATATCCACGCGAGCACGTCGAATACCGGGAAACCAGCTTTGAAATCAGTGGTTTCCTCAAGCATGTGTGTCACTGTGACACAGCGCGCCGCACGGTCCGTGCCGTTGGACGCTGGCCTGGTATAAGGGCGAACTTCGGCGCAAGCTCGGTTTGGCCCGCTGTGCTATACTCAAGAAGTTTCCCGTTCGTAAGGACCCTCGGAAATTCTATGCCTAAGCTCAAGACACATAAAGGTGCGGCCAAA
>CAZFOP010000268.1:0-5794 GCA_964520085.1 uncultured Solibacteraceae bacterium
CCCAGATCGACGTCATCGACCTGGGCATGGGCAACCCGGATGGGGCTACGCCGCGCGTGGTGGTGAGCAAGCTGGTCGAGGCCGCACGCAACGCGCGCAACCATCGCTACTCGCAATCGCGAGGCATTCCCAGGCTGCGCGAGGAAATCACCAAGCGATATCTCACCAATTACGGCGTCGAACTGGACCCGGAGCGTGAGGCCATCGTCACCATCGGCGCCAAGGATGCGCTGGCGCACTTGCTGTTCGCCACCGTCGGCCCCGGCGACGTAGTGGTGTCGCCGAATCCCGCCTACCCGATTCACCAGTACGGCGTCATCATGGCCGAAGGGACCGCCGAAGTGCTGCCGATGCCGGACGCGCCGACGTTTCTGAACGCGCTCGAAGGCTTTTACCACACCGCGGCGCGCAAGCCCAAGATGCTGCTGATCAGCTTTCCGCACAACCCCACCACCGTGTGCGTGGACCTGGATTTCATGAAGGAAATCGTGCGCATGGCGGCGGCGCACGGCACCATGATCATCCACGATTTCGCCTATGCCGATCTCGGCTTCGACGGTTACCGCCCGCCCAGCATTTTGCAGGTGGAAGGTGCCAAGGAGATCGCGGTCGAAATCTTCTCCATGTCGAAGAGTTACAACATGGCCGGCTGGCGCGTGGGCTACTGCCTGGGCAATCCGAAGATGATCGCGGCGCTGGCGCGCATTAAGAGCTACCTCGATTACGGCGTGTTCCAGCCCATCCAAATCGCCTCCATCGTCGCCTTGCGCGAGTGCGAAGCGGATACGCGCAAGATTTGTGCCGTATACCAGAAGCGGCGCGACGTGCTGGTGACCGGTCTCAAGCGCGCAGGATGGCCGGTGGAGAAACCGCGCGGCTCCATGTTCCTGTGGGCGCCGCTTCCGGAGCGCTACCGCGGGCTGGGGTCGTTCGAATTCTCCAAGCTGCTGCTCGAAAAAGCGCTAGTGGCCGTCTCGCCCGGGATAGGCTTCGGCCCTCTCGGGGAAGGCCATGTCCGCTTCGCGCTGGTCGAAAACGAGCAGCGCATCCGCCAGGCCACCCGCGCCATCGGCCAGTTTCTCAAAGAGTAGCGCGGGGCCAGCGCCAGCGGAAAAAACCAGATTGAGCCACGGATGAACACCGATGAACACGGATGAAACGATTCTTTCTTATCTGGGTTTATCTGTGTTCATAGGTGGCCGTTCCCTTCTCACTCTATGACACAAGCCATTCGCCTCACTCCGTCGCTTCGCGAAAAGGTCTGGGGCAAAACGCACCTCGAACCCTGGTACTCCAATTGCGCCACTCCCATCGGCGAATCCTGGTTTCTCACTGATCGCGAACTGCCGCTGCTGGTGAAGCTCATCTTCACCACCGAGCGCCTCTCGGTGCAAGTGCATCCCGCCGATGGCGAGGCCGGCCCGCTCGGTAAGACCGAAATGTGGCACATCCTCGAAGCCGAGCCCGGCGCCACCATCGCCATCGGTTTTCGCGAACCAATCACGCGCGCGCGCCTGCTCGAAGCCACCCGCACCGGCGAGGTCGAGCGACTGCTGAACTGGATCGAAGTCAAGCCCGGCGAGACTTATTTCACGCCCGCCCACACGGTGCACGCCATCGGCGCCGGCATTGTACTCTGCGAGATCCAACAGAATTCCGATGTGACCTACCGCCTCTGGGACTATGGCCGCCCGCGCCCCATCCACGTCGAGCAGGCCGTGCCCATCGCCGATCTCGGCGTGCATCCCGGCGCCGTCCGCCCCTTGCGCGTCAGCGATACCCGCGACGAACTCGTGCGCGACAGCCACTTCATCACCGAGCTGGTGCAACTGAAGCCCGGTGCCACCGAAGCGCCCGACCCTCACGCCTCTCAACTGTGGATCGCAATCGAAGGCGCCGGCACCATCGGCGTCGAACCCTATCGCCCCGGCGACGTCCTTCTGTTGCCGGAAACCGGTGCGCAACCCGCAGTGAAGGCCAGCGAGCCCAGCCGGTTCTTGAGAACCTGGGTGCCGTAAGCGCCGATTGGCCGATCCCCGCCTCATGCATCTCGACCCGGCGGCCGGTATGGCAGATGGGAACCCGATTGAGGTTCACTCCGGTGCGGGAGCACGCGCTATTTCAACGCGAGACATTCACCCTAGGCGAAAGCACGGCGGCGGATGGCGATGATACCGATGCTGCATAAGCCCAGCGCCAGGAGAATCAGTGTATTCGGCACCGGCGTAGAGGGTGGTGCCACGGGCGGGTCGGAGACGAAGTGCTCCAGGTTTTGCCGGAAGGCGACCTCATTCGCGGCCCCAAAGCCGGTTGGGGCGGTCGCGATGAAGTTGACGTCGAGCACGACGACCACTGCGCCCTGCGGGGCGTTCTGGAGCGCACCCCGCCCGAAGAAGATCGAGCAGCCTCCGGCGCTCTGCGAGGTCGCAAAAGCGCCCGTTCCCGCGGTGGTCATCAGGCCGCAATCGGCAAACGTGACCGTGCTGATGACGTTGGGCGTCGTGGCGAATTGAGAAGCCACGGTTTCGGGTTCGTAGGCGCCGGTGCCCGTGTTTATGTTGTTTGCAACAGGGAGGGCGATGGTGCCTCCTCCCGCCTGGGCGATGAACTGAAGGATCAGGCCGTTGCGGGTGTTGAAGTAGGTGTTTTCTCCCATCAGGAACAACGTGTTGTTGGGCGCGGCTTGCAGAAACGTCAGATAGTACCCCATCTCGGCGCTGGTGAATGGCGTAGCGTTGTCGAAGCGAACGTCGTAAATCTGCGTGTAGCCGGTGAGATTGGCCGGGACGCCCGTGGTGACCACCGTAACCGTGTTCCCTGCGGTCGTGAGTTCCGTGTTCAGCACGCCAGCGGCCTCCTCAGTCGTGCTGGGATACCCGCCGGATGGGCCGAATATATCGTGCCCCGACACGATCAGAATGTTGGCACCAGCCACGGCTGCCGCCGGGCTTGCCAACACGAGAACAAATAGGAGCGCGCTTAGCGGCAGCGCAGATGAGACAAGCCTTTCATGGTTCCGCCTAGCCATCCGATTCCTCCAACCGAATTCACAGTTTTGCCGTCGAATTCGAACTTAGCACGGTTTTCGTAGGTTTCCCTGTCGCCTCCAACAGGAAAGGGGGGGACGAGAACAAATAAAAAGGGGGTGGATGTACCCTAATCCCTGCGCTTTCGATTGCGGGCCAGTTGAGGCCATGGTCAATCGATTCGTGACGGCCGGCGCGATACCGAGCATAGGGCACGACACTTCGAAGGCGTGCCGCAGCAGTCAAGGCGACTCTTGCGTTCCTTTGGTCTTCCGGTAACGCGGCGTCCGCCGGGGCGGCGCCGCTCATTCTGAGCTATCGTAGTGGTTGTGAAGGCGCTGGTGAAGAACCGTCCCGAGCCGGGGCTCTGGCTCGACGAGATCGACACGCCGAAAATCGGCATCAACGATGTATTGATCCAGGTGCTGCGCACCGGCATCTGCGGCACCGACCTTCATATCTACAAGTGGGACGAGTGGGCGCAGGGCGCCATCAAGGTCCCGATGGCGATTGGCCACGAATTCGTCGGCCGCATCGTCGAGGTGGGATCGAACGTCGCCGATTTCTTTCCCGGCGACACCGTCAGCGGGGAAGGGCACGTGGTCTGCGGGCGTTGCCGCAATTGCCTGGCCTGCCGGCGCCATCTGTGCGCGCACGCCATGGGCGTGGGCGTGGACCGCGCCGGCGCGTTCGCCGAATATATCGCGCTGCCCATGACCAACATCTGGCGTCACCATGAGAGCGTTCCGCTGGATGTCGCCGCCATATTCGATCCCTTCGGCAACGCCGTCCACACCGCGCTCTCGTTTCCAGTGCTGGGTGAGGACGTGCTCGTCACCGGCGCCGGTCCCATCGGCATCATGGCCGCCGCGGTGGCGCGGCACGCCGGCGCGCGATACACCGTCATCACCGATATCAATCCGTATCGCCTGGAGCTGGCTCGCAAGCTGGGCGTGACGCTGGCGGTCGATGTGAGCCAGACCCGGCTGAGCGCCGTGCAGAAGCAACTCGGCATGACGGAGGGATTCGACGTCGGCATCGAGATGTCGGGCAGCGCGGCCGCGTTTCGCGAGATGCTCGACAACATGAGCCACGGCGCGAAGATCGCCATGCTGGGCATCCCCACCGCCGAGATGGCCATCGACTGGCGCACCGTGATCTTCCGCATGCTCACCGTCAAAGGCGTCTATGGCCGCGAAATGTTCGAGACCTGGTACAAGATGACGGTGATGCTCGCTTCCGGATTGGACATCACGCCCGTCATCACGCACCGTTACCATTACACCGAGTTCGAACGCGGCTTCGCGGCCATGCTTTCCGGCAACTCGGGCAAAGTGATTCTGAGCTGGGAATAGGATGGCTGCGCGAATCAACGCACGTCGCTGGCTGGTGCGCGGACGCGTGCAGGGTGTGGGCTATCGCTGGTTCGCGCAGAAGGCTGCCGCCGGGCTGGGCCTCAGCGGTTACGCGCGCAACCTCGATGACGGGAGCGTCGAAGTCTACGCGGCCGGCCCGGAATCGAAACTGGCCGAACTGGCCGGCCTGTTGTATCGTGGCCCGCGTTGGGCCGACGTTCGCGGGGTTGAAGAACAGGAATGCGCCGTGCAAGAATTGGGTTCGTTTCGTATTGAGGCCTAATGCCAGATCTGAAGCAGTTGATCCGCGAGGTGCCGGACTTCCCCAAACCCGGCATTCTCTTTTATGACATCACAACCTTGCTGAAAGCACCGGCAGGCTTGCATGGGGTGATCGATGGGCTGAAAGACCATTACCGCGATGCCAAGGTGGACGTGGTATTGGGAATTGAAGCGCGCGGCTTCATTTTCGCTCCGGCGCTGGCCTACGCGCTGGGCGCTGGTTTCGTGCCGGTGCGTAAGCCGAAGAAGCTGCCCGCCGAAACCGTGCGCGTCACCTACGATCTCGAGTACGGAACAGATACGCTCGAAATGCACAAGGACGCGGTCGCGACAGGCGCACGCGTGTTGATCGTCGACGACCTGCTCGCCACCGGTGGCACCGCCGCCGCAGCGGCGCGCGTGGTGGAATCGGCCGGCGGTCAGGTGGCCGGTTTGGGATTCGTGGTCGAGCTTACCTTCCTCCACGGGCGCGCGAAGCTGACCGGCCGCGAGGTCTTCTCGCTGCTCCAGTACGACAAATGAGTCTCACCCGCCGGGCGCGGCTGCGCGCACTTGCTAAAATCAACCTCGAACTGCGCGTGCTTGGGCAACGGCCCGACGGCTACCACGAGTTGCGCACCATCTTCCACACGATCTCTCTCTTCGATTCGATCGAGATTGCGTTCACGCCCGCGCGCTGTACGACGATCGAGTTGGCGGACGATCTTCATATTGCCGATAACCTCGTTACGCGCGCGGCCCGCGCCGCCATGGATGCCATGCGCCTCACTGGGCACATCGAGATGCGGCTCACCAAGCGGATTCCGATGGGCGCGGGTCTGGGCGGTGGTTCGTCGGATGCAGCCGCTGTGCTGCTGGCGCTGCCGGCGCTGGCCGGGCGGAGTCTGCCAATGGATCGCTTGTCTCAACTCGGCGCGCAGTTGGGCAGCGACGTGCCTTTCTTCCTGTGGGGCGGCGCCGCGGTCGGCATAGGCCGCGGCACGGAACTGTTTCCACTGCCAGACGGCAAACCGTGGAACGGCGTTCTGGTGTCACCTGGCATTCACATTTCGACCGCCGAAGCGTACCGTCTGCTGAATTCGCGTTTGACAAGCGAATCGCAACAAAATAAAATGGTTACTTTCCAGTCTC
>CAZFOP010000269.1:0-5750 GCA_964520085.1 uncultured Solibacteraceae bacterium
CAAACCCAGCGGCCTCGGAACCGGACTCGGACTGGCTACCGTCTACGGCATTGTCGAGCAAGGCGGCGGCTCCGTCGGCGTGCACAGCGAGCCCGGCAAGGGATGCCGCTTCGATATCTACCTGCCATGCGCCGAAGGTCCCGCGGAGCAGGTTTCCGCCTCCGCCCTCGAACCGCCCCAACGCCACCGGGACTTGACCGTGCTCGTGGTCGAGGACCAGGACAGTGTACGCGGCCTCGCCTGCCTGGCTCTCCGTGCCTGCGGGTACCACGTCCTCGAAGCCGCCAGCGGCGATGAGGCGCTGCGTCTCGCCGAAGCGGTCGAGGGTGGTTGCCAGTTGGCGGTGACCGATGTGGTCATGCCGGGCATGTCCGGCAAAACCCTGGCCGAACAACTGCGCGCCCGCTGGCCGGAGATCAAGGTGCTTTACATGTCCGGCTATCCCAACGAGGTTCTTCTCCGCCACGGATTGATGAACGACGAAATCCATTACCTGGAAAAGCCCTTCACCCCGTCCGATCTGGCCGCGAAAGTCCGCCAAGTGATGGGATGAACGGCGACGGGATGGACGACCAAAGAACGGATACTGCGCTCCCGAGCCGTGGCCAAATCAAGCCCGAAGGGCGCAAGAAAGTAGCCCACGGCGTAAGCCGTCGGGAAAGCACGCCGGCACGCACAGCCCCGGAACGGGGCGTAAGGCGTCTCCGCCAGCGCTCTTCCGCCCCGTTCCGGGGCTGAGAAAGAAATACATGGCTTCCGCACGGCTTGGGCCGTGGGCTACTTTCTTGCGCCCTTCGCGCTGAGGGAGGCGAATTCCGTAAGTTGTACGCTCGGGTACTGGCGGATCTCCCCGGAATTCGAGAACCCGCCACTTTCATCTCGCACCCCTGCGGCCGAGCATTCCCTATGCCGCTTCATCGAGCGATAATGAATCGGAGGCCCTGGTATGGAAAAGGCGAAAAGCATTCATCTCTTAAACAGCGCGGTTGCCGACGAATTGCAGGCCGTGCATCAATACATGTACTTTCATTTCCATTTGGACGATCAAGGCTTCGCGCCGCTGGCGCAGCTTTTCAAGCGGATCGCGATCCAGGAAATGGGCCACATCGAAGTGCTGGCCGATCGCATTCTGTTTCTGAAGGGCGATGTGGAGATGGTCGCCGCCGGGCCGGTCGAGAAGATTCTGGATCCGGATGCGATCCTGCTCAAGGTGATGGCGATGGAAGAGGATGGCGTCAAGACCTACAACAAGGCCGCGCAGGAATGCGCCGCCAATGCCGACTCCGCCACCAAGCAACTCTTCGAACGCCTGGTCGGCGACGAAGAAGGCCACTTCAACCTTTACGAGAAGCAGCACGACAACATCAAGCGCTTCGGCCTAAACTATCTGGCATTGCAATCCTTCGGCGGCGGAGCGGCAGAGAGCGGGCCACCGGCAGCCGAATAGGCCGCACGCGGCGATGTCTGGAAAAGCGAAACGCCCGAAGAAGACGTGGTACGGCGTGCGGACGTTGTACCGTGTCATTGCGGAAGGCGAGCCGAGGACTCGCGACAAGCATTTCGATCCTGAGTCAACTTTGATTGAGGACCGAGTCGTCCTCTTTCAGGCGACCAGCTTCGACGACGCGATCCAGCAAGCGATCAAAGAGGCGCGCTCCTATTGCAAGGGGATCAGGTACGTCAACCCGTACGGCCAGAAGGTCCGAATGCGTGTTCTGGATGCCCATGATGCTTATGAGATTTCTGAGATGCCAGATCGAAAGCCCGGTGCAGGTTCCGAGGTGTATTCATTGACCGAACTGGTGCGCGCCTCGGTGTCGGACTCGGTGGTCATTAAGAAGCGATTGGGCGGGCAAGCCTCCCTGAGCACGGTGGCCCGGTGGAAGTTTGTCAACGCGCGCATCGCGCGGAAAGCAATGGCGCTCATGGCTTCGAACCGCCCGGCCAAACCCTAGGCCACCCGCAGCCTTGCAGCTGCTCGCGACCTGGGCTTCTCCTTGACCGTGATTTCGACGTCGCGGCCGAGCAGGAGCAGAAAGCGCATGAGTCTCTCGATCGAGAACCCAGACAACTTGCCCTGTGTCAGGGCCGAGACCTTCGGCTGATCGATCCCTAGTATTCCCGCCGCCTGA
Source organism: uncultured Solibacteraceae bacterium (assembly GCA_964520085.1). Classification (GTDB taxonomy): domain Bacteria; phylum Acidobacteriota; class Terriglobia; order Bryobacterales; family Bryobacteraceae; genus Bog-375. The sequence goes on from CAZFOP010000269.1 coordinate 2,133, forward strand.
CTTTGGGTCAGGCGGCGACGCTCTATCTCCGCAATGATCTTTGCGGTCAACTCGGCCTTCGCCAATAGGTCATCCGCCCGCGGCAGATGCAGGTCCGCAAAGACGTTCCCCGAACTCGGCGTGAATTTCCGATTGTGCATCTTTAATCACCTCGCTCCCCAGCCAGCGTGCGCGCTAGCCGGAGTCGTTGCCGGATCAGATCCAGTTCTCCTCGCGGCGTTGCTATCCCCGACCTGGCCTTCTTTTGAAACACATGAAGCACGTAAACGGCCGCCTGAAGCTGAACGACATACGCAGCACGGTATGACCCCCCGGGATCGTCTGCGCGCACCTGCCAGACGGTCTCCGCAAAGCCGCGCAGAATCTTCGCGCTCTCATGCCTCTGGCCAATCTGCGCCTGATAAAGCGCAAAGCCGAGTTTCTGTCGAACCGTGTGCTGGAAGCTCGTCAGCCGATCCAGCGAATCGGCCAGCCAGACCAACTTTCGCGGGTGCTCAGGTCGCTCCGGCACTATACGCCTCCATTATATGCCAAAACTAGCATGTGTGACTACAACGACCATTGCACCTTGCACTTCTAAATGCTGCCCTTGATCCCCAGTTCCTCCGCCCGTGCCTGCATCGCCTTCACGCAGCAGTCGATGTGCTCCTCCAGCGGCACGCCTAACTCGGCGGCGCCATCGATAATCTCCTGCCGGTTCACCGAGCGCGCGAAGGCCTTGTCTTTCATCTTCTTCTTGACTGACGCTACGTCCACTTCGAACACGCTGCGGTGCGGCTTCACGTAGGAGATCGCGGTGATGAAGCCTGCCAGCTCGTCGCAGGCGAAGAGCGTCTTCTCTAACTGCGATGTGCGCGCGACGCCGGTATGATTGGCGTGGGAAAGGATGGCGCGGCGGATGGTTTCATCCACTCCACGCTCGGCCAGGATCGGCTCACCGAGCTGCGGATGGCCTTCGAGCGTGGGATGAATCTCCCAATCGAAGTCGTGCAGCAGCGCCGTGACCCGCCACAGTTCCACGTCTCCGCCGAAACGGTTCGCGTAAGCCACCACGCACGTCTCTACCGCCAGCGCGTGCTTGCGCAACCCCTCCGACTTAGTAAACTCACACAGAATATTCCAGGCCTGCTCGCGGTCGATCATCGCCCACCATCATATCCCCGGCGCGCCCCACTCCGCGTGGCGGGCGGCGCGGAAGCGGTCGCGGTCGCGCCTGCTCGCGCGCACCGTAGTCAGGCCTTCCGGCGTGCAGGTGGCGAGCTCGATCAGACCGGGATAATGGCGCGGGCGGCCTACGATGCGCGCCGCCGCGGGTTCCACCGGCTCGCGCCCCAGCGCCACATAGCTGTACTTTTCGTCCTCATAACCGAGCTCGGCGCCCTTGATGCGGCGATGCAGCGAGGTGCGCTCCACGCGCGCGGCGAAGTGGCACCAGTCCGGATCGACGATGGGGCAGGCGTCTCCGCCGGGGCAAGGCGCGATCATATGCGCGCCGGCGGCCAGCAGCTCCGACCGTGCCGCGCGGATGACGGCGAACCCGCGCGGCGTTCCCGCCTCGATCAGGATCAGCGCGACGCGCGCGACTCGCCACAGCCGCTCCAGCGGCAGCGCTGCCATTTCACCAGCCGAATAAGCTAGAATCGCCAGGTCGTGCGGCTCCAGCGTGAGCGCGCGCGTCACGTCCTCCGCAAACACCCGCGCCCGTGGCAACCATTCGCGCGCGGCATCGAGCAGCGCCCGGTCGCGATCCACCAGCGTCACCGCCGCCGCCGGATACTCTTCGAGCGCGGCCAGCGACGCCGCTCCCGAACCCGCGCCGATATCGAGCACGCTCGCAATCTCGCGCCCGCCCAGCAGGCGGTGCGTTTCCCGCAACACCGCGCGCGCCGCGGCGTAGGTCGCCGGCATACGCGTCACCAGGTACGCGGCCGTGCGCTCCGCCGTGGCAATGCGCGGCGGATTCGATCCCGCCCGGTAGGCATCCGACATTTCCGCCGCCGCCCGCTTCACGGACGCGGTACCCGCCTCGGCGGCGCGCCGTTCGACGATCTCGCGCACGTGCGGCGGCAATTGCATCCTTCCATTGTGACCCGAAACCGCGCGAAGCTTTCGCTCCGGAGGGCGCAGCTACATTCTCCTCCGGTAGCGCCGGCGGTCTTGCCGCCGGCGTTGCAGGCGCCCAAAACGCACCGGCGGCAAGACCGACGGCGTTACGGATAGGGCTGGAACTTCCCGCCGCAATGCGGTGTCTATGTGGGTGAGCGCGCTTCGCGGACGCAGCTCAAAGAAACCTGCAACAAGGGGAAACACGCCCTGCGGGGGCGCCGCGCCCATAGTGTGTCTCAACAGGGAAAGGAGCGACCACCATGTTCGAAACAGCGGTTTTTGCCAATGAGAATTCTACGAAACGCGTCTGGAGCACGTGCGCCGGGATGACGGCACAGACGCTCCTGGTGTTGGGCGCCTTCCTGGCACCAGTGATCTGGCCGGAGGTTTTGCCGCATGCGCAGATGCTGGTTTCCCTCGTCGCGCCCAGCGCTCCGGAGCGCCAGGAGCCCGCGGCGCAACCACGCCAGACGCCGCGCGTGGTAAACGCCCGTCCCTTCCAGATTCACGGCAACGTGCTGCAATTGCCAACCGTGACTCCGGCTCATCCGGTACGCATCGACGACCCCGCGGACCTTCCCGCCCCATGCGTCGGCTGCATCGTTGGAATCGGCAACACTCCTAACAGCCTGGTAACCCAGATCCTGGACATCGGGCGGCCGGTGCTAATTCGCCCGCCGGAAAGGTTCGTGCCAGCGCCGCAGGCGCCGCCCGCACCGCCCATACGCCTGCAGGGCGGCAACGTCCGCCTGGCCCAACCGATTTACCGCGTCGAACCGCGCTATCCGAAATTGGCCATCGCCGCGCGCATCTCCGGACCGGTGGAACTGGAAGGCATTATCGGCACGGATGGCCGCATTCGCGAACTGCACGTGCTCAAGGGCAACCCGATGCTGGCGCCCGCCGCGCTCGACGCCGTCAGCCAGTGGATCTACGCGCCCACTCTGCTCAACGGCAAACCGGTCGAAGTGATCGCCCCCATCACGGTGATCTTCCGGCTCACGCAGTAGCGGCAACACCCTCCGAGCCGGTAGCGCCGGGGAGAGGCGCGGCGCCTGCGGCCGCTCCTCTCCCCGTTCGTCAGGAGCGCCTGGCTGCGCGCCGGTTTGGGTGCCTCTGCTACGATGAAGTTTCCCAATCATTATGGCGCTGCGCTTCTATAACACCCTCTCGCAGCGCGTCGAGGACTTCCACCCGGCGCGCGACAACACCGTCCGTTTATACACGTGCGGTCCCACCGTCTACAGCTACGCCCACATCGGCAACTTCCGCACCTTCACCTTCGTCGATATCCTGCGGCGGTGGCTGCGTGCCAGCGGGTTTGGCCTGGATCACGTCATGAACATCACCGACGTCGACGACAAGATCATCCGCAACGCGGCGGCCGAAAAGAAGAGTCTGCAGGATTACACCGCCGTCTACACGCAGGCGTTCCTGGAGGACTGCGCCACTCTGCGGCTGGAGGTGGCCGAGCACCTGGTGAAAGCCACCGACCACATCGGCGACATGGCG
>CAZFOP010000270.1:0-5715 GCA_964520085.1 uncultured Solibacteraceae bacterium
TATACTCGCGTTGCAGGGAAAGGACTTGCCCGTTCAAGTGCGGAAGTTGGGCTACGCCGCCTGCACAGGCGCCGGTTGCAAGCGCGCGGCGCGGTAGGCGGTCCAACGGAGCTTGGCGACGGAGAGAGCGAGCATCAGCGCGGTCAATAATACGGTGGCGAAGGCCGTCTGGGGAATCGTCAGATTGCGCCGCAGCGGCTTTGTCCATCCGCCGTAGACGATCATCACGTGAACCCAATAGACCATGAGCGAGGTCTTGCCCATCGTCTGCATCCAGCTCCAATTCGGACGCGCGCCGTACTCGGTCCAAAGATAGGACGCAGACAGAAAGGCCAGAATGATGCCGGTGCGAATAAATACCAACGCGGGACTGTTGGTCCAGAAGTTGGAGTTCGGGTAAATCGAGTAAGGGTTATTGGAGAAGTATTGGTTGGTGACGATCAGCGCGAAGCCGATCAGCACCGACCATTGCATCAGGCGATCCATTCGGACTTCGGCGGTACGCTTGACGGCAAGGCCCACGGCAATTCCGAATCCAACATACGACGCACACGGAAAGAACGGGAACCGGCCGCGGCCCGCGCCCGGCACGAGATACTCGCGCAATAGCGACGGCGCGCCATCCCAGGGAAGGTTTGCCATCACCGGCGACAGCATGGCGATGGCAGCCGCGCCGAGCACGGCGAAGCGCAGGCGCCCTTCGGTTCCGAACGCCGCCGCCGCCGCAAACACCGCCATGGCGACCGCCATGCAGTTAAGAATATCCACCTTGGTCAGTTCCTGCACGCTGCCGCCGGGATAACTGCCCAACCAATTGGTGAAGCGGAACAGAAGCGCGATGCCGAGTATGTATCCGGCGCGCCGCAGTGCGACCGCCCAGCGCCGCCACGGGCTGGCTTCGCGCCGGGCCAGGCTTTCCATCTGAAACGCGGTCGTCATGCCCGCCATGAAGAGGAACAGCGGCGCAGCCATGCCGCCGATAAACTGCGACAGGACGTAAGGGCCGCCATCGCGCGTATCCAGGCGCGCAAAGGCATTGAACGCGTGGCACTGGATCATAATGACCACGGCCAGTCCGCGCATCCAATCGAGAAAGGGGAATCGTTTCACTTCGGGGTCAGCCTGTGCTTACGCAGAGCAATTTAGCACAAATCGTCCCGGCGGCGCCGATGCTTGGCGCGGACGCCCGGCGCGGCGCGGCGCGTGTCGCGGCGACAACAAGTTGGCAGCGGGGGGTATACTGGAACGCTTACGGCAGGTCGAGATAGGAACTCAGGTCGCTATCGGAAAGATGCGAGGCTGACTAGGAATAGGACCAGAGACCGACGACGATGTTAGCGAGAAGCTTTCTCTATGTTCTGGCGCTCGCCGGTGCGGGCCTGGCGGGTGAGGAAGTCCCGCGCGGGCGCGTGGTGGAGGCGGTTGTCTGCGGCGGCAACAAGAGCCAGAGCTATGCCCTCTATCTCCCCGCGGCGTACTCGGCGGATCGCGCGTGGCCCATTCTGTACTGCCTGGACCCGGGGGCGCGCGGCGGTCTGCCAGTGCAACGCTTCCAGGCGGCGGCCGAGCGAGCCGGGTTTATCGTTGCCGGTTCCAACAATTCGCGAAATGGCTCGCTCGATATTCCGCGCGAAGCGATTCATTGGCTGCTGGCGGACACACACGAGCGCTTCGCCATCGACGACTCGCGCCGTTATGTGGCAGGCTTCTCAGGAGGGGCGCGGCTGGCGCTGGATTGGGCGGGGAATGGCCGGATCGCGGGCGTGATCGCTTGTGGCGCCGGTTTCGGCGAGTCGATCCCGAAAGACGTTCCACTCCGCGTCTACGCGACGGCGGGCGTGGACGACTTTAATTACGACGAAGTGTACGCGATGAGCCGCGAACTGGGCAAGCGGGGCGTTCCGCAGCGATTTGCGGAATTCGCGGGCGGGCACGACTGGCTCCCAGAAACGCTCGCGGGCGAGGCTCTCGACTTCGTGTCGGGACGATTGAAGCCGGAGCCGCTGCGACCGGAATCGCCCGAACAGAAAAAGGCGGCGCTCAGCTACTGGCATTTGCAGCGGGAGATGGTAAGCGAGGACGAAGCCGCGCGACAATCCACGATTCGCCGGTTGCAGCGCGACTCCGAGCGTCCGGACGACGGCCCGGACCGGCGGGCTGCGCGGCGGGTACTGCTGGGAGCCTTTGTCGACGCCGCACAGCAAGGCAGTGCGCAGATGGACGCGAAGCGGTACTCGAAAGCCGTGGCGGCTTGGGAGGCGGCGGTGCTGGCACGTCCCAGGGACGCCGGGGCATGGTATGCACTAGCCGAATCGCGGGCCGGGAACCATGACAAGCGAGGGGCGCTGGAAGCATTGGAGCGTGCGATCGCCAACGGCTTCGCCGAACGCGATCGGATCGAGCGCGACCCGCTGTTTGACGGCTTGCGGAAAGAGCCGAAATACGCTACCGCTCTGTCCGCGCTCACGCGGTGAATCGACGCCGTGGCTGCGTTGGCCAGCGGCGCCGCTATCTTCCCGCCGCAACCTTGCGGACGGGGGCTTGCGCGGCGGCTGTTATCGCCGCCGCCTGGCCTTGGGTGTTGCCGGCCTGCTGCTGCGCGGTCATGTGTTCGGCGATCAGCTCGGCCTGAAACCGGCTGATGGTATCGGTGTCGGTGAATATGGACTGGGTGTTGTTCTGCGCCTTATAGCCGGGGCCGCCCGGCTCCCCGGTTTCGACGAACGTACCTTCGCCCGACGACGACCAGTTGGTGGAACCCTCGCCGCCCACTCTGCCGTCGGCCACAAAACCCTTGGTGTGGCTGATCTGGTGCGTGGCCGATTGGCCCACTACGAAATGGGTGTTGTAGGCGGTGGGATTCTTGGCAATGTCGGAATGAAGCAGGGCCTGCTCGTGTGCACCGCTGGCCTGGCTCTGATCCAATGTGATCAGCATAGTGATCTGGGGATCCAGTGCCTTGGCCATCAGGATATCATTCAGTTCGTCATCGTCATATCCAAACATGTTGAGATACAGCGAGACGCTGACTCGCGAAAGAACGTGCTTGAGAATGTCGTGAACGTCGTCGCGGCCGACGTAAAAGAGGTGGAAGTCTTTGCTCGCGGTATTCGAGTAAGACTTCTCCCTGGTGTACTGTTGCAGGTCGAGCAGGCTGAAGGTCTGCAGACTTTGTGTTGGATCGGCGAGCGCGTTGCTGGCACTCGTCTTAGTCTTGGCCGTCTTCTTGGCAGTCGCCATGATGAATATTCCTCCGTGTGTGCCGGGTCCCCTCGCCCGTGTCCCGGACTCGTTTCAGTCTACACCCAACCGTCAAGTTTGAATTCTTTGAAGTGCGGCCAGGCAGGCATTAGCATGTATGATCTATCACTTCTGGCAGCGACAAGTGGCAAAACTCAATCCCCCAATCCATCCGTGCTGTATCATATTGAATCCAACGGCGTTTGCAGTGCGGCTTGCGGGTTTCGCCTGGTGGGAGTAAGCTTCGAAATAGAGGAGTACTCGAATGAGGGCCCTAGTCAGAATCACGCTTTCGTTGGCTTTGCTGGCTTGGTGCGGCATGGCACAACGCGGCGGTGGACACGGCGGCGGCGGATCCCACGCTTCGATGGGAGGAGGCAGCCGCGCCAGCGTGTCGAGTGGTGTTCACGGTGGCAGTTATGGAGCGGTGCGCGCAGGCGGCGTCGGCTCGGGATACCGCGGCGGCTATGGCTACGGGGGCCGGGGCTACGGTTACGGCGGCTACGGGCATCGTGGAAGCTATTGGCCGTATTACGGCTGGGGCTATCCCTGGTACGGCGTCGGCTTTTCCTATTGGCCCAATTATTCCTACGGGTATTACAACTATTACCCGAATGATTACTATGATTCTGGCACTTACAGCGATCCGGGTTATGCGACTGTGCCAGGTCCATCGGCAACTTATTCGCCGGCACAGAACGACAGTTACCGGCAAACAGGCGCCTCCGGAAGTTATGACGGCCCGGTGTATTCGGTAACCCGCTCTTACGACGAGTACGGGCAGGAAACGAATGCGGCGGCCGGCGGAAGCGCCAGCAGTGCCTCGCCCATTTACCTGTTTGCTCTAAGAGATGGTTCTATTCAGGGCGCGGGCTCCTACTGGATCGTTGGCCAGGCTCTGCATTATGTCACGCTGGATCGCCAGGAGAAGCAGGTGGGATTGGATTCGATTGACCGATCGCTCACGATGCAATTGAACCGCGAGCGCCGGGTTTCGATGAACCTGCCGCCCGAATAACCGGCCACGGCTGGCGGACACGGAGTGCCCCAAGGCATGTGGGCCGTTCCGTGGCCAATCGAGCTTGCCGGCTTTCCATTCCGCGGCGCCCGGCGGTTCCAGGTTCATTAGGCCACGCCGGCTCCGGTGAACGGACGCCACTCGTTCGACAAGCCAAACCAAACCAGGTTCGCCAATCTGAACGTCGGGTCAATTTGAATTGACCAGCTACCCAAGTTCGGATATACTCGCCGAAGGCTGGAAGCTCGGCTTGAACACAGAGCATTGAGGATCATCTGAATGACAGGGAAGGCACTGAGGGGACGCTTTCCAACGGGCAGACTCGGCTTCTATTTTGTCTGCATCGTTCTCGTCGGCGCAATGTGGCTTATCAACCGCAGCATCCAAGGCCGCCCTTACGCCGTGGAAGATAGCCAGTTGAGCCCGGAAAGCCAACTGAGCAAGGCCGTGGATGCCTATCAGGGCATGAACAACCTGCTCATCACTCTGGCCACAGGGATCTTGGGAGCGATGGGATACCTGCTGGTCAACAAGCCAAAACCGAGCTATCCCCTGGTAGACATGTGGCCCGCGATACTCAGTGGAGTGTTTGTGATTCTTTCCCTGTACTTCGCATATCTTTCTTACTTCGGCCTAGAGTTTGCCCTCAGGTACTCAGTGGCCCTCGATTCCGACGTGGTCAATACGCCGAGGCTGATGCAATTTAACACGCTGCTGTTGGCTGCGATCTTTTTTGCGGACTTTGTGATGCAACATCTGAGCAAGGCGGACTGACATGAGAATACGATGGCTGTTGCGGGAACCGGAGCTGGCGCTGTGCTGCGCCCTGCTGTTCGCAGGGCTTTTGCGGTCTCAGACACCCCAGCCGCCCGGCAGGCTGTCCGTCACGTCGGACCCGCCCGGCGCTACGATAACGATCGACGATCAGCAAATGAACCGGCAGACGCCGTTCACGTTTGCGATCTCACCTGGCCAGCACAGCGTGTCGGTTAGAGGCAAGGACATGTACTGCGCCGCTTCGCTAAACGTCCAATCCGGAGCCGCAAAGTCGGTCCATTGCACGGCAAGAGGATGGGATCCACCCGTTACATAGGTGAATCGGCGTTAAGAAATCGGCCAACGCTAAGCCGCCGCCTCGGCCGGGCCGAACCGCACGGCAACCAAACGCGAAACGCCGGGCTCCTGCATGGTCACTCCATAGAGCGCCTCCGCGGCTTCCATGGTGCGCTTGGAGTGCGTGATGACGACGAACTGGGTTTCGATCGACATCTCTTTCAGCAAACTCGCCAGTCTGCCGATGTTGGCTTCATCGAGCGGCGCGTCGACTTCGTCCAGCACGCAGAAGGGGCTGGGCTGGTAGCGGAAGATAGCCATCAGCAAGGCCACCGCAGCCAGCGCCTTCTCGCCGCCCGATAGCAGCAGCACGTTCTGCAGCCGCTTGCCGGGCGGCGAGCAGA
>CAZFOP010000271.1:0-5677 GCA_964520085.1 uncultured Solibacteraceae bacterium
TGCTGGTGAAGGACAATCAGCCGGTGAAGGCGGGAGACGTGCTGGTGCGCATCGATCCGCGCGACTACCAGGCTCGGGTGGACCAGGCGAAGGGCGCGTTGGCGGAGCAGGAGAGCAAGCTGCGTGCGGCACAAGTGGGTGTGCCGCTAACCGATCTCACCACCGAATCCTACGAGACTTCGGCTTCGGCCGGGGTGGGGGACGCGCAGGCCGAGCTCGACCGAGCACGCCTGGTTTACGAACAGGCGTCCAGCTCCGATTTGGCTTACGCCGAGGCCAACGTGCGCGCGCGACAGGCCAGCAACGATCGCGCTCAGGCCGACCTCGCGCGAATGAAGCCGCTGGTGGACAAGGCCGAGATTTCGCAGCAGCAATACGACGCTTACGTGGCGGCCGCCAAGGTGGCGGACAGCGAGCTGAAGGCCGCGCAGGATAAGCTGGCTTCGGCCGCTAAGGACGCGGGGATCAAGAAAGCGTCGCTGGCAGCGGCCGAAACTCGCGTGGCACAGGCGCAGGCGCAGCTCGCCGGCACGGTGGCGAACCGCAAGCAGGTGGCCGTTCGCACGGCGGACGTGGGCACCGCGCAGGCGACGGTCGCGGCGGCGCGTGCCACGCTCGAGACTGCCGAGTTGCAACTCAGCTACACGACCATCGTCGCCCCTATTGATGGCGTGGTGACGCGCAAGAGCGTGGAGATCGGCCAGATCTTGCAACCCGGCCAAGGCATCATGACCCTGATTCCGCTGAACGAAACCTGGGTTACGGCCAATTTCAAGGAAACGCAGCTTGCCCAGGTGCATGCAGGCCAGCGGGCGGAGATTCATGTGGATATGTACGGCGCCACCATCGATGGACACGTGGATTCCATCGCCGGCGCAACCGGCGCCAGCATGAGCCTGTTGCCGCCCGAAAACGCCACGGGCAACTTCGTCAAAGTGGTTCAGCGCATCCCTGTGAAGATCCTGGTGGACAAGCATGAAGGCGTGGTGCTGCGCCCGGGCATGAACGTCGATGTGACGATTTACACGAAGTAGGCCGGCAGATCGGGTTTTGCCGTCTGTCCTACGCCGCTCAGCAGGCACGCACATTGACGGCAAAAGCCGATCGTTGCCCTACTTCACGGGCGCGGTTCCGGCTTTACGACTGGCCGAAGATCGGGGCCATCGAGATCAGGGCGAGGCCGCAGGCGTAGAGCACAACCATGATAGCGATCAGGGCTTTGATCCTCAGGTCGGAGCCTTTGAACTCCTTCCAGAACAGCAGGCCCCATAAGACGGCGATGAGGGTGGCGCCTTGGGCAATGGCATAGCTGGTGGCGGGGCCGACGTGAACTTCGGGGGGGGCGCTGGCGGCGACAAACGCGGCCACGGCGCCCAGGCACCAGATAGCACCGCCGGCGAAACCGAGTAGATGATGCTTGAGACCGGCCTTCAACAAGTACTCGCGGAATTCAAGCGGTGGACCTTCCACCGGCAGGTTCATGAAAAACAGGTTGTAGATCAGGGTAGAAATGAACACACCGCCGGCGAAGAGGACGGCAATGGCATACGGGCCCAGTCCGAGGTCACCCGCCTCGCCCATCTGCACCAGCGGGAAGAAGCATCCCATCAACACACCGCCGACGACGGCGAGAACCACGCCCTTGACTGTGGTGGGCCGGCGGGTGCTCTTGGCCTTTCCGCTTTTGGCTAGGGCTTCATGCTGGATGCGCCCCCGCAGGGAGTAGGCGAATGCATCGGCGACAATCGCGAACAATACCAGCACGCAGCCCGCGATCAGCAGGGCGGCATTTCCGGCCGGCTTCAAAATGAAGTCGAGCAGCACGCCGACGATCAGAGCGACGCCGATGCCGACTGGAAAGGACACAGCCATGCCGGCCACGGATATGGCTCCCAACAAGAGCATGTTGCCCAGGTTGAAGACCACGCCGCCGGCGAATCCGAGCATCCATTGCCGCTTGCCGGCGTGCATGAGGTCGTCGGTGAACGAGAAGCCGTCGAACCCCCAATTCCCGGCCGTGTAAGCCAGAATGACGGAGGCGAGCAGGAGACCGAAGGCAAAGTCAAAGTTGTAAAGCTCGAATCGCCACTTTCCGGCCAGCTTATACGTGTTGGCCCAGGATCCCCAGCAAATCATGCTGAGTATCATCAGAAACAGGGCAGCGTTGTAAGTCTGCGGCAGGATCATCGATCAAAGCTCCGAAACCGTGAGGGTACAACGCGCGGCATTGGCCGGTCAATCATCGGGAGCGCTCCTTTAGCGAATCTCGACTTCGGGCGGGCGGCCCGGCGCCTGAAAAACATGAACAGGCCGGCCCGCGGCCGGACAATCCGGCAAGGGCACGATCGAATAATAGTTCAATCCGTAACGCCAATTCCTGTGGATCGGCTCCACGCAGGCGCGGTCCGCCTGGGAGGAAAGCCGGCGCCAGAGCGGTCGCGCGGAAGCCACGCGATCCACTTCCGGCATCACTCCCTCTTTCAGGTATAGAACTCCCAGTGCCGCACCGCAAGCCACGCAGGCCACGGCGGCCAGGCGGCGCCCACGGAGGGCGAGCCTCCAGGTGCCGGCCGCAAGCGGCAGGGGGACGAGCAAGATCCAATGGAAAGCGGGCAGCGGCGTGCGGGAAAGACCGGCCAGCAGGGCTCCGGGCAACACGGACCCGGCGATGGGAAAAGAGACTAACAGCAGAGCGCAGAGCGCCAGAAGTGCTGGAACACGGCGTGTCCATGCGGGGATTTCTTCCGCCCCGTTCCGGGGCTCATCGGGCGGGCTGGTTTCCCAGGGCTCGCGCCCTGGGCTATTCTCTTTCGCCCTGACGGTCTCTTCCACGCCCAGAACCATCAGAATGGCGCAGGCTGGTACCAGCGGGAGCACGTACCCGGGCAGCTTGTTGACGGACGCGGAAAACAGCAGCAGGCCCCACAGAACGACCAGCAGCAGAAACAGGCGGCGCGGATCGCGATAGGAGCCGCGGCGGACGGCCGCGAAGACTAGCGGCGTCCAGGGCAGCAAGGCGCCGGCCAGCACCGGCAGGTAAAACCACCAGGGCTCGCGATGCTGCAAGGCATCGGAAGCGAAGCGGCCGAAATGGTGCTTCAGAAAGAAATCCGCCAGAAACGCGGGACCGTTGCGGAGGTAACACAGTCCGTACCACGGCAGGCACACGGCGGCCAGCGGCAAGGCGAGGCGCGGCAGGGCGCGCACCAGGGTGGTGCGATGTTTCCAGGCTGGCCAGACGAGCGGCGCGGCCAGCGCCAGCGGCACCAGCCCTTTGGCCAACACGGCTACGCCGAGAAATGCTCCAGCCGCGATCAAGCCGCGCGTTTCGCCGCGCGCGATCCAGGGCAGCGCCAGCAACAGGGCGGCGATGAAAGCGGCGGCCATGGGCAAGTCGGTAACGCCCACCTGGCTGAAGCCGATCCATTCCGCGCTGGTGGCCAGCATCAGAGCGGCCAGCCAAGCCACCGTGCTGCCGAACTCGCGGCGCAGCAGCCACCAAAAGAAAACCAAAAACGCGAAGGAGCACAGAACCACCGGCAGGCGCGGGGCGAGGTCGGGGCCGAGGCCGAGACGGCAGCCTGCGCCGGTCATCCAATACAACAGCGCCGGCTTCTCGAACCACGGCTGGCCCCAGAGGCGAGGCGTGATCCAATCGCCCGAGCGCGCCATCTCGCGCCCGATGGAAGCATAGCGAGGTTCATCGGGACCTAGCACGCCAGCGGCATCGAGGCGATAGAAGTAAGCCAGGCAGATGAGGAGCAGCGCGGCCCACACCAGGAGCGGGACCTTCGAATTGCGGATGCGGGCTTTCCAGACGCCGAACATTATCAGTTAGCCCCACCTACTTCGCGAAAGCGAGCGGCGCAGGCTGTCCAGCCTGCCGAGCCGAGAGTCATCTCGGCTTTTCCGGCCAACGCCCAACCGAACAGTATTGCGGATCGCAGGCGAAGTCTCGCGCGCATCGGAAGAATGTCGAGTTGAAACTCGACACAGCAGGCTCGACAGCCTGCGCCGCGGTGCGGCGGATAGCGGAGACGGTTGGACAGAAAGTATCAAGCCACAGATAAACACGGATGAACGCGGATAAACTACTGGTTTTCCATCCGTGTTTATCTGTGTTCATCCGTGGCCACTCATCTTCACCTCATCAGCGCGTTTTCGTACGCGGAGCGGAGGACGGCGATATCCCAGGCGCCGAGTGTGTTGCCGCGCTGGCGGATCTCGAGGCCGCTTTCGAATGTCTTGCCGATGATAACCGCTTCGACGCCGTGCTGCTCGGCGATGGCCGCGACGGCCTTGGGATTAGCGGTCGATACCAGGATGCGCGACGGAGCTTCGTGGAAGAGCAGAATTTCCGGCCGCAGGTCGGAATCGAGATCGACCTGCGCGCCGATCTGGCCGGCGCCGAAGCAGCATTCGGCCAGCGCCACGGCCAAGCCGCCATCGCTCAGATCGTGCGCGGATTCGGCAAGGCCTTCCGCGGCGATCTGGCGCATGGCTTCCTGCACACGCTTCTCTTTCTCCATATCGAGTGCCGGCGGCAGGCCCCACAGTTGGTGGACGATTTCCTTGGCGTACTCGGTGGAACCGAAGCGGACATCGTCGCAGGTGCCGACCCCGCCCAGAAGAACGATCGAGCGCCCGGCATTGACGAATGGAATGGCGAGCGGCGCGGCGATCTTGAGCAGGCCGACGATGCCCATCACAGGCGTCGGGTAAATTCCCTCGCCCAGCGTCTCGTTGTAGAGGCTCACATTGCCGCCGGTGATGGGCGTCTCGAAAAAGCGGCAGGCATCGGCCATGCCTTCGATCGCTTCGACCAGTTGCGCCATAATCTCCGGCCGCTCCGGGTTGCCGAAGTTGAGGCAATTGGTGGCCGCGACCGGCTGCGCGCCCACGGTGGAAAGGTTGCGGCAGCACTCGGCGACCGCGAGTTGCGCGCCCTCGCGTGGCGAAAGGTGCGCGTATCGGCCGTTGCCATCGAGCGAAAGAGCGATGGCGGTGCCGGTTTCCTTGATGCGGAGAATGGCGGCGTCGGCGCGCTCGGGGCCGGCGAGGGTGTTGGTGCGAACCTGATAATCGTACTGCTCCCAGACCCAGCGCTTGGAGCAAATGTCGGGTGCGGCCAACAGGCGAGGCAGCGCGTCGGCGATGACTGGCGCTTCCCCACCGGCAAACAAAGCCGCGGGCGGCGCAGCGGGCGCGACGGGCGGTGCGGTGTGCGGGCGATCGTAGAGCGGCGCTTCATCGGCCAGCTCGCGGTTGGGTATCTCGGCCACGACCTGCCCGTGATGGCGGACGCGTAACCGGCCATCGCCGGTGACCTTGCCGATCTCGACGGCTTCGAGCCCCCACTTGCGGAACACCTGGTACACTTCCTGCTCGCGGCCGGAGGCGGCGACGAGCAACATGCGCTCCTGCGATTCAGAAAGCATGATTTCGTATGGCGTCATGCCGGTTTCGCGCTGCGGGACTTTATCGAGCTCGATTTCGATGCCGACTTCGCCGCGGCTGCCCATCTCGCAGGTCGAGCAGGTGAGGCCGGCCGCGCCCATATCCTGAATGCCGACGATGGCTCCGGTCTGCATGGCTTCGATGCAGGCTTCGAGCAGCAGCTTCTCCATGAACGGATCGCCCACCTGCACGTTGGGGCGCTTCTGCTTGGATTCCTCGG
>CAZFOP010000272.1:0-5645 GCA_964520085.1 uncultured Solibacteraceae bacterium
CGATGAGCGACTACATCTATATCTTGGAAAGCCACCTCAGCCCGGATCAGAACCGGGTTCTGGAAGAGGTAATGGCCGCCGCGGGCGAGGCCAACCTCAATCTGTTCCTGACCGGCGGCGCGATGCGCGACATGCTGGCTGGTTTTCGGATTCGCGATCTCGATTTCCTGGTGGAGGGTGCGGCCCTGAAACTCGCCAGGACGGTGGCTGGCCGCTCCGGCGCCACCATCGTGTCGGAGGACCAGAACCGCAAGAGTGCGGAACTCGAGTTCCCGGCCGGCGTGACCGCTCAAATCGCCATGTCCCGGCAGGAGAGATACCCGCGCGGCGGTGGCAAGCCGCAGGTCTCGCCCGCCACCATTCAGGAGGACTTGCGCGGCCGCGACTTTACCTGCAACGCGATCGCGCTTTCGCTCAATAAGACCTCGCGCGGGTTGCTGCTGGACCCGCTGAACGGCTTGGCGGACATCGAGCGCCACGAACTGCGCGCCGTTAGCGCCTATGGGTTTTACGACGATCCCACCCGCCTGCTGCGGCTGGTGCGATTGGGCGTACGGCTGGGCTTCGCGATTGAGGAGCGCACCGCGATGCAGGTGGCCAACGCGCGCGAAGCCGAAGTGGAGAAGACCATCGCGCCGGCCGTATTGGGCGCGGAACTGAAGTTGATCGGCACGGAGGATGGTGCTGCCGCGATTGTCGAGGCGCTCGCCCAGGCCGGCTTGCTGGCGCTGTTCTCGCCCGCCCTGGCGCAAGGCCACGCCTATCGCGCCGGTCTCACGAAATTCGAGAAGATCGCCCGCCTGCTCCCCGACTCGGCCGAGACCCGCACCGCCCGTCTCGGGCCATTCCTGTGCGCCCTGACGGAGAAGCTGAGCCCGCGCGAAAAGCAGGCGCTGGCCAAGTACCTGGGGTTCTCCAAAGCGGTCACCAACCAGTGGCTGCAGTTGGAAGCGCGGTCGAAGAAACTCGCCAGCGTGCTGCGTTCGCCGCGCCTGCGCAAACCGTCGCAGGTGTACCACGCGATTTCCGCCGCCGCGCCGGAGCAGGTGATGTTTCTGCTCTACGCGTCGCCGCTGAAACCGGTGCAGGATCGCCTGCGCGCCTACTTCCAGAAGTATTTGCCGGCGGTCGAGGAAATCACGCCCGAGGAATGGGCCACCGTGGAAGCCAAGCCATCGCGCCAGCAGAAGGCCCGCGAGGAGTTTATCGCCAACCGGCTGGACCGCCGTCCACCGCGCAAACCGGAACCCGAACTGCCGCCCCCGCCGGTCCCAGAGCCCAGCATGATGCGCCGCGGCCGGCAAATGGGATAAGCCGCTGGGGATGAACCCCTAGCCCGGTTCAATCACGTCCGGCCCGCCGCTCACCCTGGTCAGAAGCGGCAGAGCCGGACGTGAGCCAATGGCCGAGGCCAAGCGTCGCTCCATCGCCGACCCAGCCGTACGGAACTCGTGTTGCACCATGCGGACAGCCGTGCGCCGGCCATCGGAACGGACAATCTTGCCATACACCAACAGTTGCAGCGGGGCCACGCTGTGCAGCATCACCGGCCAGGCGATCGAAATCTCCACGTTGAGGCCCGCCGGCAGTGGACGCCCGGCATCGAAGAGGATCCCGCCGCTCGAAACGTCCAGCGTCCGTCCCTCACCGCCTTCGAGCAAACGGCGTCGCCGAATCAGCTTCCAGCGCAGGTTCAGTTCGATCTCGTAGCGCTTGTCCCGACGCCGATCACCGGCGATCTCATCGAACTCCTGCGCGGTTCCGTCCCAATGCATCGCGGCACCCATCGTGGCGTATCCCGGTCCAATCGTTAGATGTAGTTTATATTATGCGGGGCATGGAAAGATCGTCAAAAGTCATGGGGGTACTTACCGGGTAACAGCGGTTCTACAACGTTACCTGTTAACCCTGCTGCCTAAATGTTATCTGGAGCCCTGCTATGCTCAGAGAAAGTGCAGGAGCAATCAACTGTGAATCGACCCCGTTTGGCCTTGGTACTGCTGCTCGCCGCCTCTGGTCTCCCCGCCCAGGACCTGAAGGAATTCGAGAAGAAGGTCACCGAGTTCACGCTAGCGAATGGCTTGCATTTCACCGTGGTGGAGCGCCACCAAGCCCCGGTTGTCTCCTTCCACACTTTTGTAAGCTCAGGCTCCTCGGACGATCCGGCAGGCGAAACCGGCCTGGCCCACATGTTCGAGCACATGGCGTTCAAGGGCACCGAGAGCATCGGCACCACCAACTGGGCCGCCGAAAAGAAAGCCTTGCAAGCTGTGGAAGACATCTACGACCAGGTGG
Source organism: uncultured Solibacteraceae bacterium (assembly GCA_964520085.1). Lineage (GTDB taxonomy): Bacteria > Acidobacteriota > Terriglobia > Bryobacterales > Bryobacteraceae > Bog-375. The sequence goes on from CAZFOP010000272.1 coordinate 2,296, forward strand.
AAGCCGAAAGGAACAAAGGCCCCAAGGCCGACCAAAGCAAGATCGATTACTCCCGCATGCGGCTCAAAGAGGCGATGGATCTGGCGCAATCCTACGTGGAATCGAACGAGTACACGCGCGTCATCGAGGAAAACGGCGGCGCCGGCCTGAACGCAGACACCGCCTACGACGATACGGAGTACTTCTACAGCCTGCCTTCCAACCGCATCGAACTCTGGTTTCTGCTGGAGTCACAGCGCTTCCTGCACCCGGTATTCCGCGAGTTCTACCAGGAGCGCGACGTGGTGCAGGAGGAAAACCGCATGCGCAACCAACCCGGTTCGGAGGGACAGCTCCTGCGGGATTTCGTGGCCACCGCTTTCGCCGCCTTCCCGTACCGCAATCCGCCTGGCGGCTGGCCCAGCGACGTGGATAACCTGCGGCGCGGCATGGCGCAGGCGTTCTTCGACAAGTACTACGTGCCCGCCAATATCAATCTCGCCATCGTAGGCGATGTGGATCCCGCCCAGGCACGGCGCCTGGCGGAGCGCTACTTCGCGCCCCTCCCGGCGCGCCCGTTGCCGCCTCTGCTTCACACCATCGAGCCGGCGCAGAACGGCCCGAAAACGGTGATCGTGGAATCGAACAGCCAGCCGCTGCTCGTCACCGGCTTCAAGCGGCCCGGCCAGGACGACCCGGACGATCCTGTGTACGAGGTTCTCTCGCTGATCCTTTCGAGCGGCCGTACCAGCCTGCTTTATAAGGAGCTGGTGCAACAAAAGAAGATCGCGATCGAAGCGGAGGCGTCGCCGGCCTACCCGTCGGCGCGCTATCCGAACCTGTTCGTCATCTTCATCGTGCCCGCCGTGGGGCACTCGGTGGCAGAAAACCAGAAAGCGCTGGACGACCTGCTGGCACGGTTTGCGGCTGAGAAAATCGACGCCGTAACGTTGCAGCGCGTGAAGACCCAGGCGCGGGCGGCGGTGATTCGCCGGCTGGACAGCAACGCCGGCCTGGCCGCATCGCTCGCGTCCGATTACGGCAGTTACGGGGACTGGCGGAAGCTGTTCACCCAACTCGACGACCTGAACAAAGTGACGGTCCAAGATGTTGAGCGCGTGGCGCGCACCTGCTTCGTGGTCGAAAACCGCACGACAGGGTTCACCGTGCCGCCAAGCGCGCTGCGGACGGCTCCCGCCGCCGCGGAGGGCCGGCCATGAACCAATTGCCGATCGGGAGACTCGAAGTCACCGGGAGGAATGGAACAACATCACGCGGCCGGTGCCTCAGCCTTGTCGCCCTGCTGCTGTTGGCTACCGCGTGCCTGGCCGACGACCTGGTGCCGCAGCAGCAGCCTGCCATCGAGCCGCCGCAACCGCCCGCCGTTGCGCCGCACAAGGTCGCCGCCGCTCCGCCGCCGAAGGCCACCGAGTCTCCACTGCCATCGTGGAAGGAACTCGTCTACCCGCCGCTCCATCCCATCGCTATCCCCAACGTCGAAACCGTCACTCTGCCCAACGGCATGAAGCTCTATCTTCTCGAAGACCATGAGCTGCCCCTGGTCCATGGCGCGGCCCGCATCCGCACCGGCAACCTGTTCGATCCAGCGGAGAAGATCGGTCTGGCCGACTTGACCGGCATCGTGCTGCGCACCGGTGGAACCCGCACCAGGACCGGCGAGCAGCTTGACGAGGAATTGGAAAACCTGGCCGCCAGTGTGGAAAGCGACATCGACGAGAGTCTCGGATCGGTGAGTTTCTCCTGCCTGAAGGAAAACGTGGACGAAGTGCTGGCCGGCTTTCACGACGTGCTCACCGCGCCGGAATTCAGTCAGGACAAGCTCGACCTGGCCCGGACAGGGATGAGCGGCGGCATCGCCCGCCGCAACGACGAGCCGCAGGCAATTGCGGAGCGTGAGTTCACGAATCTCGTTTATGGCAAGAATACGCCGTATGGCTGGCAGGAAGAGTACGATACCATCAACCGCGTTTCGCGCAGCGATCTGGCAGGCTTCTACCGGCGCTATTTCTTTCCCGCAAACACATTGCTGGCGGTCTGGGGCGATTTCAGCGCGCCGGAAATGAAGGCTCGCCTGGAGAAGCTGTTCGCCGATTGGACCGTCGAACAGCCGCCCGTGCCGGCCTTTCCGCCGGTTGCCGCCAAACCAGCCGCGGGCACTTTCCTGGCCACCAAGTCCGATGCGACGCAGACTTTTTTTGCCATGGGGCAATTGGGTGGCGCCGTCAAGGACAAGGACTACGCGGCTTTGGAAATCATGGCCGATATTCTGGGTGGCGGATTTCAGAGCCGCCTGTTCCGCAAGGTGCGCACCGAGATGGGGAACGCGTACGACATTGAAGCCGCCTGGGAAGCCAAATACGATCACCCTGGTTTGTTCCTCATCTCGGGCAGCACCAAGTCGGTATCCACGGTGGAAACGTTGCAAGCGATCCTCGAGGAAGTGGGGCGCATCCGCTCGACGGAAGTGAGTGAGGAAGAGATCAAGACAGCCAAGGCCACCGCGCTCAACAGCCTGGTGTTCGCGTTCGATACCAAAGCCAAAACGCTTGGCCGTATCCTCAACTACGAGTATTATGGATACCCGCGCGATTTCATCCAGCAATACGAGCGGGCGATTGCAGCGGTGACCCGCGCCGACGTGCTGCGCGTTGCCAAACAATATCTGGCGCCCGCGGATTTCACCATCGTGGCTGTGGGCAACCCCGAGCAGTTTGGCCAACCGCTTTCCAAACTCGGAAGGCCGGTCACCGCGATCGACCTCACCATTCCGCAGGCGAAGCAAGAAGCGGCCCCCTCCGACGCGGACAGCCTGGCGAAAGGCCGGGAGATTCTGGAGCGCGTGCAGCGTGCCGTGGGAGGCGCCGCCAAGCTGGCGGCGGTGAGAGACTTCACGCTGACCGAGGATAACCGGTTCGATCCCAGCGCCGGGCGGCTCGACGCGAGCGAGACCGACCGCTGGATCGCCCCCAGCTATTTGCGGCAGGAAAGCCGGGATGCCGCCGGGCCGTTCTCCATGTACTGCGACGGCAAACTCGGCTGGATTTCCATGGCACGGGGCGCTGGCCCCTTGTCGGGTGCGACGTTACAGCAAACGCGCGACGAAGTGTTCCATGTGTACTTCAGCTTGCTGCTGGCCGCGGGCGAAACCAGTGTGGTGGCGCTGGACGACCGCACGGTCGAGATCTCCAACGGCGAAGAACGCGTGCGGCTGGTGATCGATCCGGCCACCGGTCTGCCGCGGCAACTGATCTACGATTCGCCGCGGAGCAACGGGCCGCTGCGGCGTTTCGAAGAGGAGTATTCCGATTTTCGCGAGGTGAATGGAATCCAGGTGCCTTTTCACGTGACCT
>CAZFOP010000273.1:0-5643 GCA_964520085.1 uncultured Solibacteraceae bacterium
GTGAAGGACCAGGGCGAGTACGACATCTACAACCAGGTCACCATGGACATGCAGGCGCAGAATTTCGCCAAGGCGATTACGGATCTCGACACCTGGAAGCAGAAGTATCCGGGTTCGGATTTCAAGGACGATCGCTCGGTCATTTACATCCAGGCCTATGCCGGCGCCAACCAGCCCGCCAAGGCACTGGACGAAGCCGGCTTGCTGATGGCAAAGGATTTGAAAGCCATCCTGAACGATCCCAAGAACGGCCCCAACCAGCAGTTGACGGTTCTGTTCACCGCTACCAGGGCGATCCTTGGGGTGTCCAGTCCGACTGCCGACGAGTTGGCCACCGCGGCTGCGGCTGCGCAGCAGTTGATGGATTACAATACCAAGCCGGCCGGCACCAGCGACGACGCCTGGGCGGGCGCCCGTGCGCAGTTGCAAGCCGCCGCCAAAGGGTCGCTCCTCTACATGGCGATGAAGCCCGGACAGGATGCCACCGACAAGAAGGATTGGCCCGCGGCGGAGGCCGCGTTCCTGGCAGCGCTGAAGCAGTATCCCGACAGCTCCCAGATTGCCTACGGGTTGGGTCGCAGCGAATTGTCCCAACAGGCCACCAAACCGGCCAAGATTTCCCTCGGCCTGTATGAGATCGCCCGCGCCGTCAGCATCGATCCGGCCAAGAGCGATTTCGCCGATCCGAAGACGCGAACCCAGGTGGACACCTATCTAAGGAAGGTCTACACGCAGTACCACGGGTCGGAAGAGGGCCTGGATCAACTCAAGCAGCAATCGCTCTCCTCGCCTACCCCGCCGGCCGATTTTCACATCCTCAGCGCCACCGAAATTTTGGACGCCAAGCAGAAGGAATTTGAGGGGAAGTATCCCGAACTGGCCCTCTGGATGAGCATTAAGGCCCAACTTGCCGACACCAACGGCCAGCAGTACTTCGATACCCAGCTCAAGGACACGGCCGTGCCGAAGCTGAAGGGCGTCCTGGTGGACGCTAAGCCGGCCTGCCATTCCAAGGAGCTGCTGGTCGCCGTTCCACTGCCGGATGCCAAGCCGCCGTACATTGCCGAAATCGCCCTGAAGCTGGATGCGCCGCTCACTGGCAAGCCGGACCCCGACTTGCAACTGACCTGGACCGATGGTCAGCCGTCCGCGTTCGCAAAGGATCCGTTCCTGCTCACAATCGACGTGGAAAAGGCCAAGATCGTAGGCCTCAAGACCACCCCTTGCGCGCCGCCGGCACATCATCCGGTGGCCAAGAAGAAATCCTAATTATGCAGGAATAAGCAGGGCAGGCCACCCGCCTGCCCTGTTTTTCCGCTTCCTGATTCCCCCACACCGCCAAGAAAGCAAAAAACGCGCAAAATGGTTGCGCGCGCGCGAGCGTTCCGCTATACTCCGCCTGTACCACACTTCAAATGGATGACTTATGGTGTGGGCATTAGCGGGCAGGAGGCGTACGTGGAGAAACTCGATCGAGCTGGGAGTAGGATGACGACCGCAGCCCTGGCGGGACTGTTGGTCGCGGCGGGCCTCGTCCAGGTGGCCGGCGCCCAAAGTGCTCCAGCCGCGAAGAAGTACAAGGACGGCGAGTTCGACATTTATAGCGCAGCCGCCAAAGACGTCGGCGGCGGCAATTTTGCGCAAGCCATCAAGGACCTCGACACCTGGAAGCAGAAGTTTGCCGATACCGACTTCAAGACAGAGCGCCAGACGCTTTACGTTCTGGCGTATTTCGGAGCCAACCAGTTCGACAACACCGTGGATGCCGCGGCTCCGTTGGTCTCGGCCGGCGTGGACACCGTGTTTAGCGATCCCAAGGACGGTCCCGGCCAGGCCATTCGGGTGCTGTTCGCAACGGCCGGCGCCATCGTGCACCTGCCCAACCCGAGCGCCGACCAACTGGCGATCGCCGGCAAGGCCGCCCAGCAGCTACTGGAGTACAACCGGAAGCCCGCTGGGTTGAGCGATGCGGATTGGAGCAACGCGCGCAATCAGTTGCAGCCTCCGGCCAAAGCCGCTCTCTTGTACATCGATATGCTGCCCGGCAGCCAGGACATGGCCAAGAAGGACTGCCCCGCCGCGGAGGCCGCCTATGCCAAGGCGCTGGGCGATTATCCCGACCAGACGGTCATCGCTTACAATCTGGCGCTGGCACTCAGCTGCGAAAAGAAGAATTCCGAAGCCGTCTATGAGTTTGAACGCGCCGCCGTCGTCGATGCGACGCTGGGCGGCGGTCAGCCCGATCCGGCGAAGATCAAGACCTTCGCAGACAATGCATACACGAAAGTCCACGGCAGCGACGAAGGCCTTGCCCAGCTCCAGGAGCAGGTCAAGCAGTCGCCGCTATGGCCCGCCGGCTTTCATATCAAGACCGCTACCGAGATCGCCGAAGAAAAGCAAAAGCAATTCGAACAGTCCAATCCGGAACTGGCCTTGTGGATGAGCATCAAGGCGCAACTCGTCGACGCCAACGGCCAGCAGTACTTCGATACGCAGCTCAAGGACACCGCCTTGCCGAAGCTGAAGGGCACGCTGGTGGAAGCCAAACCGGCCTGCAGGTCCAACACGCTTCTGATCGCCTTGCCGCTACCGGACGCGCAGGGAGCGCCAGTCGCCGAAATCGCCCTCAAACTGGATGCGCCGCTCTCCGGTAAGCCGGCGCTGAACACCGAAGTGCAGTGGGCAGGCGTGCCCAGCGCGTTCGCGCCGTCTCCCTTCCTGCTCACCATGGACACCGAGAAAGCCTCGATCGAGGGGCTGAAGGTCACACCCTGCGCGGCTCCGCCGGCGCATCCGGCAGCGAAGAAGAAGTAAGCGAAACTGTGGGGCAGGTCCCCGGCCTGCCAACGCAAGGCGTGAGCCCTGCCCCACGTTCCCTCCACCAACGTGACCCAGGCTGGACAGCTCGCTGAGCCGAGAGCCATCCCGGCTTTTCTGGTTCGACATAGCCGCCGTGCCGCTAGTCTTTTCCCAATCGCTCCTTACCGCAAGTCCTGGTTCAGCACCGCCGCCAGCCGCGCCCCGGCGCGTTCTATCTGTAGTTCAATCACTGCGTCGGCCCGGCGTTCGTAGTCCGGGCCGATTTCGACGGCCGCGCCCGGCGCGGCTGGCGGCAGCCTGCCGTAAACCATTTGCTGCGCGAGCTTGTGGGCCTGCTCGGCCCAATCGCTCACCGTACCCTTGTCGAACTTCTTCCTCCGGCGCGCGGACGCGGCGGAGAGCCTGGCGAATAACTCGTCCTCGGTGCCCATCCGCCCCAGCAGGCCGCTGTCCCACATGCCGTGCAGGTTGCCCGGCTGGCTGTGGAATACGATGTGTACGTCGTTGCCGCCTTTGTCGCCGTTGTCGGAGCTGTGCAGCGGTTGGTGCATGTCGCCGATGAAGTGGATGAGGAACATCAGCGATTCGCGCCGCTGGTCCGCCGGCAGGCTGTTGTCCTGCAACCTCGCCCGCATCGACGCAATCGCCGCGATTACGCAATTGTCCTTGGGGCAATCCCGCGCCATATCCAGCCCAGGCTTGTTGATGGGGATATCGACGTAATGCCACGGCCCGGTCTCCGGCCGGCTCCGCCGGATTTGATCCGGCCAACTGGAAACCGATTGCATCGTGCTGCCCGGTCCCAATATCTCAGCCACCCGCGCCCGCGCCGCAGCCGTCAGTTGCGCGTCCGCGATCCGCGCCACCAGATCGTGTCCCTCCGGCCCCCAGGCGAGGGCCGGAAACCCGGCGCAAAAGAGCGTCAACAATCGTAGTTTGCGCATTCGCACAAAGAGTAGCACAGGTGGGCGAAACATTCCGTGCCGGTTCTCGTCATCCAATGTGTGCGGGTCTTGAAACGTACGCTTCTCATCAGAACCGCGCTTGGGGTGGGCGCGCTCCTGGTCCTGGCGCTCGCCGCAGCCGTGTTCTGCGAGGCGACTTTGCATGTTTTCCGGCGCCCGCCGGGCGACGTGGCGGCACAGGCAGCAGCCAATCCCGGCACGCGATGGAAGACGGTCACCATTCGTGCTGCCGACGGAGCCAAGCTGGAAGGCTGGTTCGTCGCGCCCAGCGCGAAACCAACCGGCAGGTGCGTCGCCGTGCTGCACGGCATTGCCGATTCGAGATTAGGCGCCGTGGGATTCGCCCCCATGTTTCTCGACGAGGGTTACTCCGTCCTGTTACCCGACAGCCGGGCACACGGGAGCAGCGGTGGTGAGTATGTCACCTACGGTCTGCTGGAGAAGCGCGATGTCATCGAGTGGACCCATTGGATGCGAAGCGAAGGCTGTGTCGAAATCTACGGGTTGGGCGAGTCTCTGGGAGCGTCGATCCTCATTCAGGCATCGGCCGTCGAACCGGTGTACAGAGCGATTGTGGCGGAGTGCCCGTTCGCCGATCTCAAGGCCGCCGGGGAAATCCGGGTGCAACGCATTCTGCACATGCCTGGCTGGCTCTCGAAGCCAATCGCGTGGGCAATCGTCGCGAGCGGCGTAACCTATGCCAAGCTGCGTTACGGAATTGATGTCAGCCAGGTAGCGCCCGTCACGGCGATGGCGCAAACCAGGACGCCAATTCTCCTGATTCACGGGCTGGAGGATAGTCGGACGCCCTACTGGCATTCGCAGCAATTAGCCCAAGCCAACCCCAGTTCCGTTCTCTGGCTGGTCCCACATGCCAGTCACGTGCGCGCCAGCTCCGCCGATCCCAGCGGTTTCCGATCGCGCGTGCTCGACTGGTTTGGGCGGCACTAAACCCGCCTGGAACCGCGGTGCCACCGTCAGCATCGCGGTATCGTCCTGCTGGTCGTCCTCCGGCTCGGCGTACAGATGCACGTAATAGCTGGCCAAGCCGCAACCTATCAGCAGCACGAGCAGGATGCCGAGCCAGCGCAGCGTCTTCGCGTTCCATGCCCGCGCGCCGTCCACTGCGGATGCGGTCGCTTTGACCACGGAGAATGCCGCTCCGCCGCCCAGCAATAGCTTCCAAGGCCAAGCCATGTAATCGAGGTGGCTCTGCCCGCCCACTTGACTCCATAGCACGAAAACGGCGATCAGCGCGATTAGAAACTGGGTGGCGTAAGCGAGGCGAAGCAAGGGCATTGGTGGCGTCGAATCTCCATCTTACGCGATTCGCGCCTCAGTGAGGTGGGACTCGGCCGCCCGCGCGCTACGCGCCGCTAGCCGCGGCCGGCGCGTTCTTCCGGCTCTGGAAGCATTCGCGGCAATATACCGGGCGTCCTTGCGTAGGTTTGAAGGGCACCGTCGTTTCGCGGCCGCACTGCGAGCACGCCGTATGGGTCTCGCTCTTAGCGAAACCGGCTCCCGATCCGCCCTGCCGCTTGGCCTTGCAATTCTTGCAGCGCTTGGGTTCGTTCTTGAAATTCTTGTCGTGGTAGAAGTGCTGCTCACCCGCCGTGAATACAAAGTCCGCGCCACAGTCCACGCACTTGAGAACGCGATCCTGAAACTCCGCCATAACTGGCCCCCGTTTGTGACCCTGACAACTAACCGTATGAAAAGCGGCGGAAACGCGAATCCCCGCCGCCTCCCGCTTATTCCACGTCCCGGCGAGTCTTCTTCCGGTTCCGTTTACGGGCCAGCGCTTGCTTGACCCGCGCCTTCTCACCCGGTTTCAGGTAAAAAGAGTGCCGTTTCACTT
>CAZFOP010000274.1:0-5617 GCA_964520085.1 uncultured Solibacteraceae bacterium
ATCGCCGGAATTCGAGCAGCTCGCGATTCTCCTGTCGGAAGCGCGCCTCGGTTTTTTCCTTCAAATCGTCCAGAAAAGCCAACGCTCGCGCACCACTATGCGCCATGCGGTCTTCTAGCACCAGGTCGGCGAAGTTCGCAAAGCCGAGCAGGCGTGCTTTCTCGTGGCGCAATTCCAGAATGCGCGCGATCAGCGGGCGGTTGTCGCGCTCGGCTTCGGTCGCGCGCACGGTGAAGGCTTCGTACACCTGGCGGCGAACTGCTGCGTCGTCCAGGTAGGTCATCACCGCGAAGTAATCGGGCGCGTGCAGGGTGAAGCGCCAGCCATCGCGGCCCTTACGCGCGGCGCTCTCACGGGCGGCGTCCACGGCGCTCGGCGGCAAACCGGCCATCCCGGCCGGATCCGTGATGACCAGTTCGAAAGCGTTGGTGGAATCGAGCACGTTCTCGGCGAACTTGATGGTGAGCCGGCTCAGCTCCACATCGAGCGCTTCCAGCCGTTGCTTGCCTGCCGCGTCGAGATTGGCGCCGTGGCGGCGGAAGTTGTCGATCGTCTTGGTGAGCAGGCGCCTGCGCTCCCCTTCCAGGCTCGCGGCCTCTTCAGTCGCGGCAAAATCCTGCACGGCGCGCCATAGGCCTGCATGGAGCGGGATGCTGGAATAAAAAGCGCTGACCTCCGGCTGCGCGGCGCTGTAGGCGGCGCGCAGTTCCGGGTAGGTGGCGACGGCCTCCAGGTGGCGCACCACTCCAATCGCATATTCGATCGGCTCCGATAGATCGTCGAGGGCCCGCAACGTGTTGAGAAAAGTGCGCTTGCCGGCGGTGCCTGCCACTTCCTCCAGACGCTGGCGGCCATGGCGCAATAGCTCTTCGGTAGCTGGGGCCACGTGCTCGGCGCGGATACGGTCGAATGGCACGCGGAACTCAGGCGATAAAAGAGGATTGAGTTGGTTGGCGGGAGGCATCTTCTTGAGCGTATCAGGATCGGCGCCGGAAGCGAGTTTCCCAGGCGGGTCCACACCGGCCGCGCAAACGCTCTAGAATGGTCAAAGGCAATGAGTTCCGATCCGAAGGGGTCACCGGGCAGTGTCCGGGCCGAAGAGTGGCTGAACGTCTTCGCCCTGGTTAGCTACATACCGGCTCCGCTTGGGGAGTTTCTCGATGAATTGCGGCGCGAATTGGTGCCCAACGACGACCCCCGCGCACACGTCAGTCTGTTGCCGCCCCGCCCTCTGGCCGGCGAGTGGCGTCAGGCGTGGGCCGAGGTCTGCCGCACGCTCCAGCCCTGCGCGGTCTTTGAAGTGGAACTGGCCGGGATTCGGACGTTTCCCGTGACCGATGTGATCTATCTGGATGTGGGCGCCGGTGCCCGCGAGCTCCGCGACATTCACGCTGCGATGAATGCCAATTCACTGGCCTTTGAGGAGCCGTTCGCCTATCACCCGCACGTCACGCTGGCGCAGGATATCTCCCACCAGGATGTTGGGGCCGCGCTGCAACTGGCCGAACGGCGCTGGCGGGAGTTTCGCGGCCCGCGCAGCTTCCGCGCCGAGCGGGCTGTGTTTGTGAAAAACACCATGACCGGCCGCTGGCTGGATTTGGCCGAATACCAGCTTGGCCACCCCCCCGTTAATTTGTGAGATCCCTTTTTCCCCGCCGCCACTACACCCTCATAGCAGCCCGTTAGACTGTCAGCCTGAAATGCGGGAGCGCCCGATTCTGGCGAAATGCGGCCCGCCTCGCCGCGCTGAAGATTCGGCCGAGCGGGCTGTAAAGTTTTCGCTGGTTCCGCCGATAACAGGATTTGAACGTGACAATCCACGCCGGCAAAGGGGAACGCTTGGTCACCATTGCGGTTTGCGATACAGAGCCGATTGCCATAGAAGGGCTGCGAGGCCTCTTGGAATCGACGGGGGATTTGCGCGTCGTCGCGGCCGAGAGCACTTTGGCCGATGGCATGGACGCTGTGCGGGAGTTGCGTCCGGCCATCTTGCTCGTGGATAAGGCGCTCGGCTTCCGCGCCCTACTGGACTGGCTAGTCGCGTTACGCCAAATGGATCCGCGGCCGGCGGTGATTGTTTGGGCGGCTGCGCTCTCGGAAGCCGAGGCTTTGCGCATCTTGCAAGCCGGAGCGGCCGGCGTAGTACGTAAGACTTCCAATCTGGATTCGGTGATGGCGTGCGTGCGCGCCGTGGCGGCGGGTGGTTCCTGGATGGAAGATTCCATGATGTGGGAGCAGGATCGGCCGTATCGCGCCGCCCGGTCGCCACTGACGGGCAGGGAAGTCGAAGTTATGGAGCTGGTCGAGCGCGGCCTGAAGAACAAGGACATTGCCAACGCTCTCGGCATCCGCATCGGCACAGTCAAGATCCACCTCAAGCACATCTTCGAAAAGACCGGCATCCGCGGCCGCTACGGACTGGCCCTTTCCGGCCTGAAAGAAAAGGGGTTGTTGATGTCCCAGGTGTTGGAAACCGTGCCCCATACGGGCGCGAGAATCGCCTGAACGGGGTGGATCGAGAGGAAATGGCGTTTGCACAGAAACCACAGTTTGCAATTGTCCTCGTATGTTATCCAGCCGGCACTGAAAAAGGCTGGTACAGATGGCGTACTACCCCTGAAACACCCACTAATGGGGGTATTGAAACTCCCCTAAATATAATCTTGAAGATCCTATTCGACTGGTTTAGTCTTGAAATGGCACCCATAGTTAGTAGGACTCATAGAACCGAAGTCGACCGACTGTCAACATGGAAAGGTAGTGGCCGATGACAGCCTCTCCACCAACTCGAGAACCGGTGGCGCAGCGTATCGCCGTGCTGTCGGTCAGCCCGGCGGAGGAGGATCACTTCTACCTGCAGAACATCTTTTCGAACCCCCAACGGACCCTTTATTCCGATCAGGCGTTCACGATGATCGCCAAGAGAACCATTTCGGCGGCCAAGAGCGCTCTGAAGCAGGGCCGGATCTCGATTGTGATTTGTGAGTATGACCTCTCACCGGGGTCGTGGAGGGAGTTGCTGGAATTCATGGAGGGCCTGCCCGCGCCGCCGCCGCTGATCGTGACTTCGCGCATCGCCGACGAACGGATGTGGGCCGAGGTTCTCAATCTGGGAGGCTACGATGTTCTGGCGAGGCCTCTCAATAGCGAGGAAGTGATTCGCACGATCACTTCGGCCTGGAGCCTGTGGCAACACCGGTTCCGTATCCCTGCTGAACGCGCTCAGAGCGCTGGGGGGAACGCAGCATGAAGACAATCGTTGTTCCGGAAGACGATTTGCAGCGCCTGGAAAGGCGCTTTGGACCCGATGTGCGCCGCATGGGGCCGTGGAACTCGGATGGTGTCTTCGGCTATGCGAGTATTTCGCTCGGCGCCGTGGAGACCGCCGCCGAGTCGGCGGGCCGGCCCGGATTGCCGGAGGCTGTTTCCCGATTGAAGGACGCGCGGGAACCGGTAGCCGCATTCCTCGATCTGGTGGAAACCTTTGGTCCCGATCTGGTCGATAGGATTAAGGCGGCCTACTCGGCAGCGTCGCTGGTGCCTCCCTTCGGCCGGCCGGCCGGCTCGTCCAAGCGGGCGATGGCGCGAGGGTCCAGCGCCGCTTCCGCCGCCTGAGCGCGGACGAAGCCGCGCACGCGCTACCGATGTGCCCATCAGTCCGCCGCCGAGAGCCTCGATCACCACTGCGCACGTTTCCGGAGTCACCCCCACGCTCTGCGTGTCCAGAAGAAGAGAGCGGGAACGACCAGACAAAGAGTGGAGATCGGCCCCTTACCGGAAGACCCGCCGCTCCATTGGTTTCTCAAACAGAGTTGCGAGGGGGAAGCTAGCGTGGAGCTTCTGCGAGGCGGCTGCAAATTCTCCCGGCCCTATGTGCATGATCACGAGATGCGACGGCTTGATCCGATTCGCGATGAGATCCCGGGTTCGAGCAGGCCCCCGGTCGTACTGATTGAGGAAGAGCAGATCAATGTGCGCCCGCTCAAAGGGATAGGCATCTAGTGGAATATCATTTTGGCGATCCCACAAAAAGGCGTCGCCCATGTGAAGAAATCGCGCCCCGCCCATATCGACTAGGAAGACCAGGTTCTTAACCTCGCGCTGCGGGGCGCCGTCGTTCAGGCAAAGCGCGTCGACGGTTATGCCCTCGAGCGCAACCTGTCCGCGAACGCCGGTCAGCAGGTCGAGTTCGTGGACCTGTTTCCGAACGTCCGGGAAGGATCTATCGCCGCGGATGGTATCGACCACTTGCTTGTGCGCGGCGAAATGGCATCGCGGATGGGCGCGCAAGTACCGAAGTATGATCGCCGGGCTGAAGTGATCGCCGTGGACATGCGTAGCCAGAATCAGATCGACCGCGGCGAAAGGGCCTTTACCGGTTTCGATTTGGCCCAGCAGTTCCGGCGATGGCACCATGTAGTCGGGCTGGCCGCCGTCGAATAGAGCATCGATCAACACTTTTTTTCCCGCTGCCTCGATCAGGAAGCCCTCGTTTGCAATGTAGGTAACCGTGATCGGAAGAGGCGAGCTTGGCGCGGTTCTGCCGACGCTACCGGACTCCCGCGCAAAAAGGCCGTCGACCAACAAAGCGATGAGCAGACTAATGACTGCAACTATTCTTGTCACTTTGGGTCTTCCGTGTAGGCTGCAGACGATTGTAGCTGTTGGCGCAAGACACGGCCAGAACTGCCCGGACAGGCGATTTCAGAGCGATCCCCTGTTACGGGCGCGCCGGTTGATATTATGAAGGCGCGCAAGCTAATCGGGAGGTTCGATTCATGTCCGCTGAAGTCAACCGGCGCAACTTTATGAAGACGGCCGCGCTGGCCGCCGGTCCCGCTCTGATGTCCGCGCGCGGAGCCAACAACAAAGTCAACATAGGCTGGATCGGCGTGGGCACGCGCGGCAACCTGGCCATCGAGTGGCTGCACAATGCTGCGCCCAATGGCGTCGCCGTCACCGCTGTGTGCGATACCTATCTGGGCTTCCTCGCGCGCGCCAAGGCTCGCGTGAAAACCGTGTGGGGCAACGATCCTGCCGCTTATGTGGACTATCGTGACCTGCTGGCGGACCCCAATGTGGACGCCGTGTTCATCATGACGCCCGAACATCTGCACCGCGACATCGCGGTGGCGGCGCTCCAGGCGGGGAAGCACGTTTACCTCGAAAAGCCGCTGGCGCACACCATCGAGGAAGGTTTCGATATCGTGCGCGCCTGGGAAAAGTCCGGCAAAGTCGTGCAGGTGGGCACGCAGAACCGCAGCTCCTCGCTCTACAGGAAAGCCAAGGAACTGATCGAGCAGGGCATGATCGGCCAGGTGCAATACGTGCGCGCGTTCTGGTATCGCAACTCATTGCCGAACGACCCGGCATGGCGGTACGTCATCCCCGCCGAAGCTACTGCGGAAAACACCGATTGGGACCGCTTTCTGGGAAGCGCGCCCAAACGAAGCTGGAGCCCCGAACGCTACTTCCAGTGGCGCCTGTACTGGGATTATTCGGGCGGCATTTCGACCGACCTTTTGGTGCACCAGACCGACATCGTCAATTTCATGCTCAGTAAGACCACGCCGAAGACCTGCGTGGCCTCGGGCGGCATTTACCGCTGGCACGACGA
>CAZFOP010000275.1:0-5617 GCA_964520085.1 uncultured Solibacteraceae bacterium
GTGGTGGTTACGCACGACCTCGACCTGATGTACTAAGTGACCGACCAGGTGGTTTTCCTGTTCGATTGCGGCGTCATCTACTTCGGCCCGGTCGATGGCTTGGCCCAGTGCCAGCACCCATGCATCCAGGAGTTTCTCGAACTGGACCGCGTCGAGCGTGTGTAGCGCCGGAAACGCTGCTCAGCCGCTGGGGAAAAAAGTCATCCGGCCGAAGCGCGTGCCCCACGGCTCGCCCATTCGTGCCTTACCGCATGCGCCTCGAGTCGGGCTCTACCTTCTTAAAGTCCGCGGGTACTTCAAATAAGGAGGCGTCAACCGGGTTCGAGGAGAAACCGCTCATCTCGACCGTCATTTCGAGCAATGAGCCGGAACCGCTCGCCGATCCTGCGCTCATCGTGACCGTCTCGAACACCGGCATGCCATCCAGTTTGCTCATCTCCTTGTATACTTCGGCCATGCCCTCCGACACCTGCGGGTTAGCCATGAACATGTTGCCGCCGGGCGTCCAGCCGAGTTCCTCGGCCATGCGGCGATGGAAATGGCGGATCTCGGCGTAGCCCGCGGCGGCTGGAGCCACCCAAAGATCGGTGGTAATCCGCATGCCGCCCTGCTGGCCGGACTGCTGATCGGTGCCTTGCATCTCCATCTTGAGGATGATCTCGGCGGCGCCCATGCCGCCTATCGTCTTGCGGTTGCCAGTCTTGTTCGCGGAAACCTGGAACGACACCTGGTTGCCGTTGGGATTCTGTTTCATCTTCTGCCGCATTCGCTCCAGCATCGCCTTCATCTGGTCGAATGTCATCACCGAATATGTCTTCCTTTGCAGATCGATTTGGGTGATGGTTTGCGCGTCCAGATCGATGATGCTCCCATGCCGGTTGCTGCGGTGTGCCATGCGGTTGCCTTTCACCGCCACGGCAGCCTCGATGGGTTCGCGAGCGGCCTTTGAGAAGACCCCCGCCACCTTCAGCATCCCAGCGGCTACGCCGCCGGTGACCGTGCTCTTTTCCTGATAGCCGAAATCGGCCAGCATCGGCGAAACGGCGATCCCCAGCAGACACGAGATCATCGTCAATTGTCTGAACATACGCTCCTCCTGAAGGTCTATCGTAAGGTACCGATAGTTGCAATTTCATGACTGGAGACGCACTCTCGCGGCTGCAGTTCTCGCGCTATTCAGCGGGTGCTCAACGCTCAGCCACGCCCTTGAAGAACGTGTAGCAGAAAGTCCCATCGGGCTCCGTCGCGCGGTATAGATCCGCGATGCCTTTCTCCCACGCGCGTCGATCGATCAGCCCGAGCGAGAGCGCCTGATCGCGGACGCCTTCCACCATTGCGGTGAACGTGTTTCTGGAGAAGCCCTCCACCAGATCCGGCCGGCTGTTGTCGACATAGACCATCCGCGGGCTCACCCGCACCTCGCGGAAACCTGCCTCGGTGAGCAGCGGATAGAGCCGTCGGCCCACCAGAGCGTCGCCGCCCATCCGCGCTTGCAGATCCACCAGGCATTGCACGGCGCGCGCCGCTTCCGGAGTGTGCGGATGACAATACCAGGATCCGTGGTCGCCCTCCACCACCGTGATGGTCCCACCGTGGCGCAGCACGCGCTGAATGGCCTTGAGAGCCGCGGCCGGCTCCGCCAGATGCTCCAACACAAAACAGACGAAGACGTGATCGAAGTGCTCGTCGCCGAACGGGAGATCGAATAAGTTCGCCGTCCGAAACTCGACGTTCCGATGCCCGGCCGCCTCAATCCGCGAGCGGGCCTGCGCGAGCGACTCCGCGGAGATGTCCACCGAAACGATCCGCGCCTGCGGGCTCCGCGCGGCGAGATGCACCGTCTGCGCTCCCGTGCCGCAACCGCATTCGAGCACCAGACTCCCCGGCGGATACGCCGTGTCATGGTGCAGCAGTTCGCTCAGCGCATTGGCCTGATCGGCCAGCCGCTCCGCTTCGCGAGCGGAGTAGCCATGGACATATTGGGGTTCGGGCATGGGATTCGTAATTATGATCGTACGCTTGACGGTCCGTCCGCCAGCACCCGGCCGCGGATCTGAAACGAAGAGAGCGATGCGGTCAAACCGCCTCCCCCTTGGCTGCCTGACCGCGGAGCAGAAACGTTTTCGGGAGCGGCCCCTGGCCACAGATCTTGAATGCACCGAAGTCCCTATACCAGTCGCCCTCGGGCACCTCGGGCACCTCCGGCTTCGATTCGATCCAGCGACGCAGGCGATTGAGGTCCGCGATGCTGATGGTCCGTTGGTGCATTCTGTCGATCAAGTGCTGACGCACTCCCTCCGGCAGGCTGCCCCAGCTCTCGATTTGTGGCATCAGTCACCGAAGACCATGCGGCCCATCTGGTCGCCCAGACGTTTGACCTCATCGGGGTCCGTAGCCGCTCGGAAGCGCTCGGCGAGGTCGAAGAACTCCAACTGCTTGCGCTGGTCGGCCTCGATGCCGTTTTCGATCAGTTCCACCAGCATTTTATTGGCGCTCAGCTTGCGGGCCTTCGCCAAGCCGCGG
Source organism: uncultured Solibacteraceae bacterium (assembly GCA_964520085.1). Lineage (GTDB taxonomy): Bacteria > Acidobacteriota > Terriglobia > Bryobacterales > Bryobacteraceae > Bog-375. Next base: position 2,524 of record CAZFOP010000275.1, read on the forward strand.
ACTTTCGTTGCCACGTTCAAGGGCAAGCTGACGCTTTGCCGTACCGCCCTATTTCCCGCTCTCATTACACCATTATGCACCAAAATGGTGCGGTTCAGGATCTCCGTGACAGCATCTCAGAGTGGGCCGCTCTGACCGTCTGATTGAATACATCGATCTCGCGGCGGATGTCGTCCAGGTTAAACCTGCGGGTCTTGGTAAGCTTCTCAGTGCTCTCGAGAATCTGGGTTGCTGCCGCCTCGGCGGCAGGGCCGCTGGACGGCGCAAGGGCTGCCAAACGCTTTATCCGAACATAGTTCTCAAAAAGCACGGGCAGCAACGAATTTGCTTCGAGCGCCCAGTTCGTTCCCTGTTCGTCATTAGGGTCGGCTGCATTGCTCAGGAAGTAGTAAAGTGTCAGCAGGCGCTCAAGAGAGACCATGTAGGTATGGGATGCATCGAAAAACAGGTCCGCCCACCTGCGGCTATAATCAGAGCGTCGTGCTACCTCGGACTTGACCTCCTCCAGGCGCCGGAGGAGCAGCCATCCGAACACCGCTGCGACGCCAGTGGGTAGCAGGATCTTGACCAATTCAAACGTGGCAAAGGGCGGCATGAGTCACATCAAACTTTACCAGATTGCAGAGTCCGATTAGTGCTGCTGCCGGACATCCCGCGGGCCACAGGAGTTGCCGTTCTCTTTCCTGGGCCCATTCGGGTCGTGGACCGCCCGGAACCGAACGCATTGCCCCTGGCGTCCCACCGCGACCGCCGATCGAAGGTGTTCTGCGGTTGTTCCTACTGCCCGCTATCCCCGCCAATGCCCTCCCGCGCCTCTCGCTGCGCCGCCTTGACTACGGCGAGCAACGTCCTGTACTCGCGCTGCAGCGCCTTGCGGTATGCGAGGGGCCGCATCCCCGCAGCCGCAGCGCGCCGGTCGAAAACCGCTTCCGCCTGCTCGATCGCCGACAGCAGCCGCGGACCGGCTGCCTCGCGCACCGCCGGATCGCAGACAAAGCCGAACTCGATCACCGAGGGCAGCGCCAGTGCGTAATTATCCGGCAGCCCCACCTGTTCAAACGGGAAACCGGAAGCCCAGTCCGTGTGGTAGCCCACGCGCATGCTATCGGGGTTCACTGAAACCTGTAAATGGGTGACGCAGTTAGTCACCGGTATTCGGTACCGGCCTCGCAGCAGCTCCGTCAACATGGCCGCCGAGCGCACCTGCGCCGGACTCAGATGGGCGTCGGTCTCTCCTTTCTCTGTGTGGGCCTCGAACGAGACTCCCAGGAAGCTCTCGTTCAGGTTGAGATACCGCCATCGCTCGTCGGCCCACACCGAGTAACCGGCGTGGTTGGCCGCGTCCTGCTCGGCAACTACACGAAACACGCGGCCGAACCGGTCTATCAAGTAATGATAAGAGCACCTGCCCCCTACATATTCGAGCAGCGATTCCCCAATTCGCTTCAAAGCCCGGTTCTGGCCGGCCTCAAACGGGATTTGCAGACTCTCGGTGGTATGGAATACAATCCCGGCCGGCACCTCGCGGCGCACGGAGTGGCCCGCCGGACCATTCACCGGAAACGCCAGATACGAGCGGGGGTGGTTGTTCACGGTAAACCGTGTGTCGATGTGCAGACCGTTGCTGAACACCTCCTCGGTTGCGTCCTTTTCCACCATCCATACCTCGGGCAGGGAAGTCGCCGGGCTCGGCATGGGACCGGAAACCGCGGCCGGCGGCTTCCACACCTCCCGCGCCGGCACGCGCGCCGCCGCGCGCACCACCAGGAATGCCGCAATCAGGGTCAGCGGAACAATTGCCAGCAGCACGTAGTGGAAGAACGCCCGCAACGGCCCGGGCGGCCCACCATCCCATCGCTCGCGCGGCTTCACCGCCTTGAGAAAACGCAGGCGGGTCACCGGATCGCCGATGTGGCCGGCAACCAGTGCGATCGATCTCCGTTCGATGCTCCTACCCATCCGTGTTAGTAGTATCGGCAGAATCGGCGGAATCTCGTAGGAGTTTCGCGGTATTCCTTCGTGCTCCTGTGCCCCCGTTTCGCACCGCCTTCCCACAAAAGTCCCTGAGAGAAACCTAATCTTGGATGTACTACCAAGCCAAACAGGGATTAGCGCCAAGGCCAATGACGTTTCATCAGGCCGGCGTGAACCGGAGTCGCCTATGTGGAAACGTTGGTTCGGTTTCTCGAATCGCTCGTCGCGCGCGTGGGGCATTGCCAAGACGATGGAGATGCTGAACAGCCCCCATCTGGCCGGCATGTCGTCCGAGGCCAAGCGGTGCGCATTGCTGATGGCGCTGGAGGCGGCGGGCACCAGCGTCGAGAGTCTCATTCAGGACGCCGTCTACCAGCAGCGCCTGCTCGACCAGCAGGAGGAGGCGCGCGAGGCCAGGCTGCGCCGGATCGAAGCCGCCAGGATCGAGGAGAACCGCAGGGTGCAGGCGGACTTGGACCGCCTGACAGCCAAACATTTGCAGCGTCTCCAGGCCAACCTCGACGCGATCGCCCACCACGAGGACGCGTTCCGCGCCTGGCAAAAGGAAAAGGAGCAGGAAGCGCAGCGCATGACCGATGCCGCCGCGTTCTGCGTCCCGCATGGGCACGCGTCCCACAGCGCCAATCTGTCGGTGGTGCTGGAACCGGTGCGCGCGGCGCGGGCGTAGGCGGCCGTGTTGATCGCCGGATTAGGGATTGCATTCCTGCTGCTGGCCACGTGGTGCCGGCCCAGATCCAGGATGCAGCATCTCAAGCGCGAGGACTTGCGGCGCGTGCGGCGATTGTCCGACAAGGTGTACCGGGAAGATTCGTTCCCATTCGACTAGGTTGAGAGGATTGGAGACATTCATGAAGACTCCGCAATCGGATTACACGCAGGCGCTCGGGCTCGATGTCGGAACCAGCCGCATCGTCGTGGCGCGCGATACAGGCAAGCGGTACGAGTACGAGGCGCAGTTGAACGCCTTCCTGACTCTGCCGTATTCCAAGCTGGCCGAGAATCTCCTCCAGCGCGAAGGAATCCTGCACGAAGTGCGGGGAGCGGAAATCGTGGTTGCCGGCAACGATGCGGAGAAGTTCGCCGAGGTCTTCCACGTCGA